>JBBRFV010000039.1:0-11615 GCA_038241335.1 Caulobacterales bacterium
AAGCGCGCCCGGCCGCTCCGTTGGTCACCGCCGTCGCCAAGCCCGCCGGGCCGGTCACCCGGGAGATCGTCTTCGAGGCTCCTCTGCCCGGGCGCGCCGTCAACTCGCCCTTCGGCCTGCGCAAACTGGCCATCGACGCCGGGCCGCGTCAGCACAAGGGCGTCGATATCGCCGCCCCGTTGGGCTCGTCGGTCCATGTCACGGCGGAGGGGGTCGTCGTCCGCATCGGCTACGATCCCGCAGGATATGGCAACTTCATCGAAGTGCGACACCCGAACGGGATGAGCAGCATCTATGGTCACCTCAGCCGCGTGGACGTCGCCTCCGGCATGACGCTGACCACAGGCCAGCGGATCGGCCTCGTCGGCTCGACCGGCCGATCCACCGGCCCGCACCTGCATTTCGAGATCCGCCGCAACGACGCCGTGGTCAATCCGGCCAAGGTGGTCGGCCGCAGCTTCGCCATCGTGGTGAAGACGGCCTGATATCGGCGCAAGCCTGACGGTTTCTTCACGGTTTCCCGCCAAGGTGCCCTTCCAAGGGGGACGCCGTGGGTCGCATATTCTACTCGATCGCGTTCGAACACGACTGGCGCTGGACCTCGGCAGCGGCGCTGATCTGCGTCTTTGGCGTCGGCAGCTTCATTCGTCTGTTGATGAACGCCCGCGCCATGCCGATCCAGCAGCGGCGCGGTCCGGTGGCCCTCGCCGCCCTTGTCGGCGGCCTGTCGATCTTCTCGACCCATTTCGTCGCCATGATGGGTTACCAGCCCGGTGGCGAGGTGCGTTACAGCCTGTGGCTGACGCTCGCCTCGTTCGTGGTCGGTCTGGCCAGCATCGGGCTGGGATCGGTCTTCATCACCCTGAAGCCGACCCGCTTCCACCGCGGCGCCGGTGCGCTGATCGGCCTGAGCGGCACTGCCGCAATGCATTTCCTCGGCCTCGCCGCCCTCCAGCTGCACGGCGTGGTGGTGTGGAATCCGATGCTGGTCGCGATCGCGATCGGCGGAAGCCTGACCATCGCCGGCGTAGCCGGAGCGGTGGTCTTCGGCGAGGATATGAAGCGGTTCGCGGCGACCAGCATCGTCGGGGTCCTGTCGATCCTCTTCCTGCATTTCGTCGGCGTCAGCGCGATCACGGTTGTGGCCGGCGCGCCGCACGACGCGGGCATGACCGTTTCACCGGCCCTGATGCTGGGCATTGTCTCGGCGATGACGCTCGGCATCCTGACGATCGCCGGCGGCCTGGCCTGGATGAGCTACGTCTCCAATGCGGGGGCGTTGTCGCGGGTGCGCGACGCCATAGACGCGATGCCGGACGGCCTCGCCTTCTACGACGCCAACGATCGACTGGTGCTGTGGAACAGCCAATACGCCGAGGTGAACCCCGAACTGACGTCCAGCCTCTCGGCCGGCATGAGCTTTCGCGAAATCCTCAAGATCGGTCTCGATGAAGGCCTCTACGCCGAAGCCGTGGGCCGCGAAGCCGAGTGGATCGCCGAACGCATCGTCAACCGGTCGGCCCTTGCGACCACCATGGAGCAGCACATCGCCGGCGACCGTTGGCTACGCGTGTCCGACCGTCGCACCCGCGCGGGCGGCATCGTCACCGTCTGCACTGACATCACCGACCTGAAGCGCGACGCCCGCGCCCTGGCGGACGCCCGCGACGCGGCCCAGGCCGCCAACAAGGCCAAGAGCCAGTTCCTCGCCAACATGAGCCACGAAATCCGGACGCCGCTGAACGGCGTGATCGGGGTGGCCCAGGCCCTGGCCCGGACCGAGCTGAGCCCGACGCAGCAGGAGATGCTGGACCTCGTCCACTCGTCCGGCCAGACCCTGCAGGTGCTGCTCAGCGACATCCTGGACCTGGCTCGGGTCGAGTCCGGCCGGCTGGAACTGGCCGACGAGCCCTTCGACCTCGGCCGCACCATGCGCGAGGCGGCCCAGCTCTACGAGTCTATGGCCCGCGAAAAGGACCTGCAGTTCTTCGTCGATATCGCGCCCGAAGCTGACGCCTGGGTCAGGGGCGACGCCGTCCGGATCAAACAGATTCTGACCAACCTCGTCTCCAACGCGGTCAAATTCACCGGCACGGGCTTCGTCAGCCTGAGCGCCGCGGCCGGTCCGGACCTGAATGGCCGGCCCACCCTGCGCTGCTCGATTGAGGACAGTGGCATCGGCTTCGACGCGGTCACCCGCGAGCGCCTGTTCAGCCGCTTCGAGCAGGCGGATGGGGCCATCACTCGCAAATTCGGCGGTTCCGGTCTCGGCCTCGCCATCTCCCGCCAGCTGGCCGAGATGATGGGCGGCGAACTGGACTGCGAAAGTGAGCCGGGCGGCGGCTCGGCCTTCTTCCTCACCTTCCCGCTTCGCCCGGCGACGGCGACGGTCGTTGAGGTCCCGCCCGAGGACTCCGGGGCGTCCGACCGCGGCGTCCTGCGCGTCCTTCTGGCCGACGACCACCCGGTGAATCGCAAGGTGGTCGAGATGATCCTGGCCCAGATCGAAGTCGAGATCACCTCGGTCGAGGACGGGGCCCAGGCGCTTGAGGCGTTCCGCGACGCCGACTTCGACCTGATCCTGATGGACATGCAGATGCCGGTGATGGACGGCCTGACCGCGACCCGCGAAATCCGGCTGCACGAGGCGGCCATGGGCCTGCCGCGGACGCCGGTGGTCATGCTGACCGCCAACGCCCTGGCCGAGCACATCGTCGCCGCCGAGGCCGCCGGCGCGGACCGGCACCTGGCCAAGCCCTTTGACGCGGCCGAACTCCTCGACCTGACCGTCTCCCTGCCGCAGGCGGCGGCCAAGGCTTTGGCCGCCTGATCTATTCGTAGCCGTGTGCGGCTTCGTTGATCACCTGCGAAGGCATGGCCGAAAAGTCGACGGCCACTGGCGCCGCCGCTTTTCTCTGGAAGGTCCTGATGACGTGCTCCAGCCGGCGCCGGACCTCGCGCTCGGCCTCCGACCCGGTGTCGAGCGCCAGGGGGGCGAGGCAGAAATCGATGATGGCCTGGGGTCGCGTCATGGGATCCATGGGTTTGCTCCTGTCTATTCGGCGGCGATGAACTGGGCGGTTTCGGTCGAGTCCTTGAGGGCCGTGGTCGAGGACCGGCCGTTGGAGATGACCGTGGCGACCTGGTCGAAATAGCCGGTGCCGACCTCGCGCTGGTGGCGGGTGGCGGTGTAGCCGGCGGCCTCGTTGGCGAACTCACGCTGCTGCAGCTCGGAATAGGCGGCCATGCCGCGGTCGCGGTAACCGTCGGCCAGCTCGAACATGGCGTTGTTCAGGCTGTGGAAGCCGGCCAGGGTGACGAACTGGAATTTGTAGCCCATGGCCCCCAGCTCGCGCTGGAATTTGGCGATGGTGGCGTCGTCGAGTTTGGCTTTCCAGTTGAACGACGGCGAGCAGTTGTAGGCCATCAGCTTGCCCGGATGCTCCCGATGGATCGCCTCGGCGAAACGGCGGGCGTCGTCCAGATCGGGGTGCGAGGTCTCCCACCACAGCACGTCGGCGTATTTCGCATACGACAGGCCCCGGGCGATGCAGTGGTCCAGCCCCGTCCCGGGCTTCAGGCGGAAGAAGCCCTCGGACGTGCGGTTCTCGCGGTCGATGAACGGCCGGTCGCGTTCGTCGATGTCCGAGGTGATCAGCTGGGCGCTTTCGGCGTCGGTGCGGGCCACGATCAGGGTCGGGGCGCCCATGACGTCGGCGGCCAGTCGCGCGGCGATCAGGTTGCGTTCGTGCGCCTGCGTCGGGATCAGCACCTTGCCGCCCAGGTGGCCGCACTTCTTCTCGCTGGCCAGCTGATCTTCGAAATGGACGCCGGCGGCGCCGGCCTCAATGAAGGCTTTCATGATCTCGAAGCTGTTCAGCGGCCCGCCGAAGCCAGCCTCGGCGTCGGCAACGATGGGGGCGAACCAGTCACGCTTGGCGCCGCCCTCAGCATGCTCGATCTGGTCGGCGCGCTGCAGGGTGCGGTTGATGCGGCGGCATAGCTCGGGCGCGGCGTTGGCCGGATACAGCGACTGATCCGGATACATGGCCCCGGCGGTGTTGGCGTCAGCGGCGACCTGCCAGCCGGACAGGTAGATCGCCTTGAGGCCCGCGCGGACCATCTGCATGGCCTGGTTGCCGGTGACGGCCCCGAGCGCGTTCACGAAGGGTTCGTCGTGCAGCACCTCCCACAGCCTGTTGGCCCCCCGCTCGGCGAGCGTGTGGGTGATAGGGACCGAGCCGCGCAGGCGCAGCACGTCGTCCGGGGTGTACGGGCGTTCAATGCCGTCGAAGCGGCCTTTGGGCGATGGAACGAGATCGGCGAAGGTGGTCATGGCGGTCTCTGCTCGAGTCCGGCCGGAACGGCGCGGCCTGTCAGGAGCAGAACACGCGGAAGTCACGAATAATACAGCATGGCGGACCGTTTTCGCGTCGTTAAGTCACGATATGACACGTTATGTTAAGTCATATTGTGACTTGATACGGGATGAGCGTCGCCGCCGATCGCAAGCTGTTTCTGGGAGGCCGCCTCAAGCGGCTGCGCCGGGATTTGGCGTTGACACAGACGGCCATGGCCGTCGATCTCGGGGTTTCGCCCAGCTATCTCAACCACATAGAGCGCAACCAGCGGCCGGTTTCGGCCCAGCTTCTGCTGCGGCTGGCCGAGACCTATGACGTCGATCTGCGAACCCTCGGCCAGTCCGCAGGGCCAGCATCCGAGGCCGAGCTGTCCGAGGCCTTCGCCGATCCGGTGTTCCAGGGCTTTGCCGTCCCGCGCCACGAGATCGTTCAGCTGGCCGAGGATCAGCCCGCCGCAGCCGACGCCTTGCTGCGCCTGTATCGCGCCTTTGCCGACCGTCGCGCGCGCGACGGGTCCGAGAGCGGCGGCGGTCCTGACGACAGCCCGACCGATCGGGTGCGCGAATACGTCCAGGGACGGCGCAATCACGTCCCGGAGCTGGATGCGCTGGGCGAGACCCTCGCCGGCGCCCTGATGATGGAATCGCCCGGCGAGCCTTTCGAGATCCGGGCCCGCGCCCGGCTGCAGACCGCGCATGGCTTGGGTGTTCGCACCCTGCCCGCCGAGGTCATGGTCGAATGGACCCGGCGCTACGATCCGCACCGCAAGCGCCTGTTGCTGTCCGAGACCATGGGCCCCTCCTCCCGCGCCTTCGGCATCGCCTTCCAGCTGGCCCTGGCCGAGCACGACGCCGAGCTGAGCGCCCTGACCGAGGCCGCCGGGACGCCCGACGACCAGACGCGCCGCCTGCTGAAAGTGTCCCTGACCAACACCCTGGCCGCCGCCATCCTGATGCCCTACGCGGCCTTCCAGGCGGCGGCGGAAGAGACCGGCTACGACCTGGCCCGCCTGCAAGCCCGTTTCGGCGTCAGCTTCGAACAGGCGGCGCATCGGCTGACCACTTTGTCGCGCCCCTCCGCGCGGGGCGTGCCCTTCTTCCTGATGCGGGTCGATCAGGCCGGCAACATCTCCAAACGCTTCGCTTCTGGCGCCTTCCCCTTCTCGCGCTTCGGCGGGGCCTGCCCGCGCTGGCGACTGCACTCGGCCTTCCGCACGCCCGGCCGGATCATCACCCAGATCATCGAGACGCCCGCCAAGGACGGAAAAGAGCCCCAGCGCTGGTTCACCCTGGCCCGCACCGTCGATCGTCAGGGCCACGACGCCTTCACCGAGGGGCACGATCTCGCCATCGGCCTGGGCTGCGAACTCAAGCATGCGCATAGGCTGATGTACGCCCGCGGCCTCGACCTGGCCGCGCCCGAGGTCACGCCCATCGGCCCGGCCTGCCGCCTGTGCCACCGCCACCCCTGCGCCGAACGCGCCGCCCCGCCGATCGACCGGGCGCTGATGGTGGACGAATGGGCCAAGTCGGTCACCCCCTACCCGTTCGCGGCGGATGAGAACTCGACCCGCCCACCCGGCGTGGCCCCTCCAGGAGCCCGCCAGGCTCAGTCGGATCGCGCCAAAGCCCTCTGAGCCGCCGCCAGTTCTCCGGCCATGACGCCCTTCAGACGCGGCGGGGCGAGGATGGTCACCTGGTCGCCCCAGCTGAACAGGTGCCAGGCCAGTTCGCGCATGCCCGAGGCGCGGAAGCGCACCACGACCGAGCCGTCGGGCTGGTCTTCGACCGTCTGGGTCGGGTGCCAGCGCCAGGCCCGCGCCTCGGCGGCGCCCTCGGGGGTGACGCTCAGGACCACGTCCTCGATCTCGTCCTGATAGATGCCGAAGGACTGGCTGGCGAAGACCTGCAGGTCGAAGTCGCGCGGCGGATGGGCGACGCCGTCCTCGGCCCGCACGGCGCTCATCCGGTCAAGGCGGAAGGTCCGGATGCGGGCGCTGTCCCGGTCTGCGGCGACCAGATAGTTGGCGCGGCCGAACATGACGCCGCACGGGGCGACCGTGCGGCGTCGCGCCTCGGCCCCCGGGCGGCTGTAGATGAAGCCCAGAGGACGACCGGCCAGCACGGCCTGACGGATTTCGGTCAGCACCGCCTCGTCCGCCGAGGGGCGCGGTCCCGCCTGGACGGCGATGGTTTCGGCCCGCACCAGAGCCTCGAGATCGGGGGCCAGCCGGTTCAGGATCGTGGACCGCATGGCCGACTTCAGCTTGCGCTCCAGCCCCTCCAGCGCCGCGGCCCGACCCGATTCCCCGGCGCTGCGCAGCCCCTGCGCCGCCTTGGTCAGCTCAACCAGCTCCTCGGTGGTCGGCGCCTGTTCGAAGGCGGACAGGCCGCCGCGGATGCGCCAGCGCTTGTTCGGCCAATCCGGGACCTCCTCGGCCTGGGGGAACAGCTGGATGACGGCGTCGCGCATCCGCTCGGCCGTGCGCCGGCCGACGGCCATGTCGAGCACGATGTCGTCCAGGGTCAGGCCTTCGGCGCTGGCGGCCATGCGCCGCGCCAGATCGATCACCGTGCCCGCCTTGTCGTGCCTCATGCATCCAAAATCGCATACGACCGTTTCTGACGCAACACTGCTGCAAAAGGGTCTCAACGACATCGAGACCCCCTTCCACGGAGTTGCCCCATGGCCCGCGCCTTCGCCCCCCAAGCCGCCGTCGCCGCCCACCGTTACCTGATCGTGCCCTGCGAGGCCGACGACGGCCTGGCCGTTATCTGGGACCGGCTGGAAGAGCAGGTGATCGACGTCATCGACGCCCGCCTGAGCGCCCGCTACGCCGACGAGGACGCCCTGTGGGACGAAGCCCGCCCGGCCTTCGACCAGGCCGAAGACTTCCGCATGGCGGCCTGATCAGCTCTTGGGATGATGCGCGCGCATCCAGGCCACCGATCGCGTGGCGAGATCGCGCAACTCGGCCATGTCGACATTGGCCAGCTTCGTCACATAGATGCAGCCGCCCTTGGTCGTCACCTTGCCCATACGGGCGACCCGCTCGGCCCGGTCCGGGAGCTGGCCCATGATGTAGAGAACCAGTTGCGCCTTGCGCGGCGAGAAGGCGATGATCGGCCAGTCGCCCGACGCCGCCCGGTATGATCCATAGCCGACGATGGACGGCCCCCACATCACCGCCGGTTCGCCGGTGACCTCGGCCATCAGCGCCTGGACGACCTCGGCGTCGGCGCGCCGGCCGGGGTGTTCGACCGCCGCGATGAAGTCGGCGACGGGAACGTCGGTCGGTTTTGTTTTCGGTTCAGCGGCCATTCGAGAGTGTCCCTCCTGGTCTCGCCGCGCCTGAACCCAGGCGTTCGATCAGATGGTCGCCGACCCGCAGGGCATTGGCCACCACGGTGAGGGTCGGGTTCACGGCGTTGGCCGAGCAGAAGAAGCTGGTGTCCACGACATACAGATTGTCGACCTCGTGCGCCTTGCAGTTCACGTCCAGCACCGAGGTCGCCGGATCAGTTCCGAACCGCGTCGTTCCGCACTGGTGCGCGGTGCCGTAGAGCGGCAGCAGGGAGTCGAACTGGAAATGATGCTGCGAGATCGGATGGGCGTGGTCGACGAAGCCGTCGAGCGAGGCCTTCAGCTTGTTCACCAGCCGCTCATGGCCCTCCAGATTGCCGAAGGTGTAATCCAGCGTCAAGCGGCCGTCGGCGGCGACGCTGATCCGGTTGTCGGGCGACGGCAGATCTTCCGAAATGACCAGCATCGACAGCATCCGCTCGGCCGCCGCGCCCGCCAGTTGGTCCGGGACGAGGGCGGGCGGCAGCCAGTCCTCGATCTGGCCCTCCAGTGTCTGGCCGGACATGTATTCCAGTAGCTGGATATGGCCCATCGGGAAGTCGTAGCTCCCGTCCGGATCGCCGAAATAGAAGTCGTTGACGGCCAGGGTCTTGGGGAAGTTCACGGTCTGGCGGGCCGCCGTCAGCGAGACCATCGCTGTCGAATTGTGGAACATGTAGTTGCGCCCCACCTGGTCCGAGCCGTTGGCCAGACCATTGGGGTGGGCGGCGTTGGCCGAGGCCAGCAGGACCACCGCGCTGGGGGCGGCGCCGGCCGACAGGACGACGATGTCGCCGGTCCAGCGCTCTTCACCCTCGCGGGTCTCGCAGACCACGTCGGTGACGGTGCGGCCGTCGGCGCTGGTCTCCAGCCGCATCACCTTGCGGCCCGTCAGCAGGGTCACATTGGGCAGGCCCATGATCGGTTCGATGGCCAGGGTGCGGGCGTCGCATTTGGCGCGCAGCAAACAGGGATAGCCGCCGCAGGTCCGGCATTTGATGCAGGTCGAGGTGACCGGGTGGGCTGCGTCCAGCTTGATCCCGAGCGGCAGGGAGAAGGGCTTCCAGCCCAGCGTCTCCCAGTGGCCCTTCAACGCGGCCACGCCGGGATCGTGCGCCACCGGCGGCCAGCTGTAGGGCGGCTCACCCCCGGCTTCGGTGGGGTCCTCGCCGCGCCGGCCGTGCACCTGCCACAGGGTTTCGGCCTCGGCATACCAGGGGGCCAGGTCCGCCAGGGTGATCGGCCAGGCCGGCGACACCCCGGCGGCGTGCTGCACCTCGGTGAAGTCCCGCTCGCGCATTCGCATCAGGGCGGCGCCGTAAAAGGTGGTGTTGCCGCCCACCCAGTAGTGGGTGTTGGGCGTGAACGGATGGCCGTGCCGGTCGTACCACTGGTCTTTCGTCCGGTAGCGGCGCTCGATGAAGACGGCCTTGGGACTCCAGTTCTCGGCCTCGCGCGGCAGGTGCTCGCCGCGCTCCAGGATCAGGATCGACTTGCCGGTCGGCGCCAGCCGCCGGGCCAGGGTCGCCCCGCCCGCGCCGGAGCCTATGATGACGATGTCGAACCGGGTCGTCATGGGGCAGGTCCCTGGCGGCGAAGAACCGCGTGTCAGTCGAGATGATACTTCGCCGAGCCCGCCATCAAGGCCCGGCGCACCAGAGACTGGGGCAGCATTCGCATCAGGCTCGCGGCGAGCGCGTTGTACCAGCCGGGCACGACGATCACCTGTCCCCGGTCATTGGCCTTCAGGGCCGCAGCGACCACCTGCTCCGGCGTCAGGAACAGGCGGCGCGGCGCGGCGCTCATCACCACGTCGGTGCCGTTGGCGGCGGCGAAATCGGTATGCACGAAGCCCGGACTGACCGCCGTCACCTTCAGCCCCCGATCGCGGTATTCGGCATCCAGAGCCTGGCTGAAACTCATCATCAGGCTCTTGGTCCCGGGATAGAGGGTGTGGCCGGCCACGCCGGGCGCGAACCCGGCCAGCGAGGCCGTGGCGATGATCCGCCCGCCCCCGCGCGCGACCATGCCGTCGATCACCCCGTGGGCCAGGCCGCAGGCGTTGACCACCAGGGTCATCAGGAAGTCCTGCTGGGCCTTCCACGGCACGGCGTTGAAACTCCGGGCGATCGAATAGCCGGCGTTGTTGACCAGCACATCGACATGCCGTCCCCGATCCGCCACCGCCTTCAGCACCGTCTCGCAGGCGCCCAGCACCGACAGGTCGGCGGGCAGGACGATCGCCTCGACCCCGTGATCCCGGCGCAGCTCGGCCGCCAGCGCCTCCAGCCGGTCGGCCCGGCGCGCCACCAAAACCAGATCATGACCCCGCGCGGCCAACGCCCGGGCGAAGGCCTCGCCGATACCGGACGAGGCGCCGGTGACGAGGGCCAGGGGACGGGTGGTCATGCGGGGGACTCCACTTCGACCGGAACGCCGTGGCGCGCCAGTTCGCCGCCGGTGTAGCGGATGTCCCGGGTCACCTCACGCACGGCGAAGGCCGGATGGAAGAAGGCCGCCATGGCCGCGTCGTCGGCGAACTCGGCCTCGGCGAGAAACAGGCCTGTGAGGGGCCCTTCAAAGGCGTGACCCCGGCACAGCCAGCGCCGCTCGCGCTCGACGGCGGCGTATTTCTCCGGCTTGCGAAAGCCGAGGGCGGCGGCGCGGTCGGGATCGCTCACCTCACAACGCCTTGACGATCCCCTCGACCATCTTCTTGGCGTCGGCGAACAGCATCATCGTGTTGTCGCGGAAGAACTGTTCGTTCTCGACGCCCGCATAGCCCGAGCCCATGCCGCGCTTGATGAACAGGACGGTGCCGGCCTTCTCCACGTCCAGCACGGGCATGCCGTAGATCGGGCTCTGCGGGTCGGTCTTGGCCGCCGGGTTGGTCACGTCGTTCGCGCCGATGACGAAGGCGACGTCGCAGCTGGCGAACTCGCTGTTGATGTCCTCCAGCTCGAAGACCTCGTCATAGGGGACGTTGGCCTCGGCCAGCAGGACGTTCATGTGGCCGGGCATGCGGCCGGCGACGGGATGGATGGCGTATTTCACCTCGACCCCCTCCTCCTTCAGCTTGTCGGCCATCTCGCGCAGCGCGTGCTGGGCCTGGGCCACGGCCATGCCGTAGCCGGGCACGATGATGACCTTGGAGGCGTTCTTCATGATGAAGGCGGCGTCCTCGGCCGAGCCCTGTTTGACGGGCCGGGTCTCGACCGCGCCGGCCGGTCCGGCCGCCGTATCGCCGCCGAAACCGCCCAGGATGACCGAGATGAAGCTGCGGTTCATGGCCTTGCACATGATGTAGCTCAGGATCGCGCCCGAGCTGCCGACCAGCGCCCCGGTGATGATCAGGGCGATGTTCTCCAGCGTGAATCCCAGTGCCGCCGCGGCCCAGCCCGAGTAGGAGTTGAGCATCGACACCACCACCGGCATGTCCGCCCCGCCGATGGGAATGATCAGGGTGGCGCCGAGGATCAGCGCCAGCAGGAAGATGCCCCAGAAGGCCCAGGTCGCGGTCCCGCCCGAACCGATCATCACGCCGATCAGCAGCACCAGACCGAGGGCCAGGCCGATATTGATCAGGTGCCGCGCCGGCAGGAGGATCGGCGCGCCGCTCATATTGCCGTTCAGCTTGGCGAAGGCGATGACCGAACCCGTGAAGGTGATGGCCCCGATCGCCACGCCCAGTGCCAGCTCGATGATCGACTGGATCTTGATGCCGCCCGCACCGTCGGCGATGCCGAAGCTGTCCGGCGCATAGACCGCGCCCACCGCGACCAGACAGGCTGCCATGCCGACGAGGCTGTGGAACGCCGCCACCAACTGCGGCATCTGGGTCATCTGCACCCTGCCCGCGATCAGCGCCCCCGCACCGCCGCCGACGATCACGCCGCCCGCGATCAGGGCCAG
>JBBRFV010000040.1:0-11582 GCA_038241335.1 Caulobacterales bacterium
CTGTTCCTCGACCTGGCCGACGAGGCGATCATCGGTGGCGATGACGGGGTGGATATCCTACTTCCGTAACTTGGTACCTTCGCTTTCGTCATCCTCCGGCGACCCTCGCGAAAGCGAGGGGAGACCGGGGGACCCAGCGGCCCCGAAGACGATCTGTGCATGCAGGATGTCTGCAACCGCTGAGTCCGCACAGGTTCGCGCTCTCCCGCGCCGCTGGGTCCCCCGGTCTGCGCCGCCAAGTGGCGGCTTGCCGGAGGATGACGAAAGAAAAGACAAAGAGAGCGCGCTTCAATGCCTGACACCTACGACTACGACCTCTTCGTCATCGGCGCTGGTTCCGGCGGGGTCCGCGCCGCCCGCCTCACCGCCCTGGGCGGCAAGCGGGTGGCCATCGCCGAGGAGTTCCGCGTCGGCGGCACCTGCGTGATCCGCGGCTGCGTGCCCAAGAAATTCATGGTCATGGCCTCGGACTTCGCCCACCAGTTCCACACCGCCGAGGGCTATGGCTGGACCGTCGACGCCCGCTTCGACTGGTCGAAATTCCTCCAGGCCAAGGACGTCGAGATCGCGCGCCTGTCGGGCATCTATGTCGCCAACCTGGGCAAGGCGGGCGTCGATCTGATGCATGGCCGGGCGGTGCTCAAAGACGCCCACACCGTCGAGGTCACCCATCGCGACGGCGGCGAGAGCCAGACCATCACGGCGGACAAGATCCTGATCGCCACCGGCGGCAGGCCTTGGTCGCCCGAAGACCTGCCGGGCGTCGAGCATACCATCACCTCGGAAGAGGCCTTCCACCTGCCGGAGTTGCCCAAACGCATCCTGATCGCCGGCGGCGGCTATATCGCCGTCGAGTTCGCGGGAATTTTCGCCGGCCTCGGCGTCGAGACCACCCTGATCTATCGCGGCCCCAACATCCTGCGCGGCTTCGACGACGACGTGCGTGCCCATCTGGCCGGCGAGATCGAGAAGCGCGGCGTCAAGGTCATCCTCGGCTGCCAGCATGCGGCGATCGAGAAGACGGCGACCGGGCTGAAGAACTCCTTGGGCAATGGAATGGAAATCGAGACCGATGTGGTCATGTTCGCCACTGGCCGCGTTCCGCACGTCAAGGACCTGGGCCTCGAGGCGGCGGGCGTGGCCCTGAACGACAAGGGCGCCATCCAGGTCGATGCGCTGTCCAGGACCACGGCGGAAAACATCTGGGCCATCGGCGACGTCACCGACCGGATGAACCTGACCCCCGTCGCCATCCGCGAGGCGGCCGCCTTCCACGAGACCGTCTATCGCGACAACCCGCAGCATTTTGACTACCAGGCGGTGGCCACGGCCGTGTTCAGCCAGCCGCCGGTGGGCACGGTCGGCCTGTCCGAGAGCGAGGCGCGCCACACCTGCGGCGGCGAGGTCGACGTCTACGTCACACGCTTCCGGCCCATGAAATACGCCTTCACCGGCTCTGACGAGCGGATGCTGATGAAGCTGGTCGTCGAGGCTTCGACCCAGAAGGTCGTCGGCGTCCACATTGTCGGGCCGGAAGCGCCGGAGATGATCCAGCTGGCGGCCATCGCGGTGAAGGCCGGTCTGACCAAGGCCCAGTGGGACGCCACCTGCGCGGTCCATCCGACCATGGCCGAAGAACTGGTCACGCTGAAGGAGAAGCAGTCGACGAATACCTCGGCGGGCTGACAGCCCTTACCGCTTCAGCAACCGGTCGCGCGCGGCGTTGACGCGGGCGGCGAGGCCCTCGGTCCCGCCCCGATCGGGATGGGCGCGGCCCATCAGCTTGCGATAGGCCGCCTGGATGGCTTCGGGCGTGGCGTCGGCGGCGACGCCCAGGACTGACCGCGCCTCGCGCTCGGTCATCGCCTCGGATTTCGGCGGCGTCGACCGCTGGCGCGAGGCGACGGAAAGCCACAGGCCCGCGCCGATCAGTCCGGCCGCCGGCAGCCAGGCCGCGCGAAAGGCCAGCAGGGCTCCACATCCGAGCAGGACGGCGCTGAACAGGGTGGCGGCGACCCGCCACTGGCCCCGACCCGGCCGCTCGCCCTGACGCCCCAGCCGCACCAACGCCCAGAGCGCGATCGCGCCGAGCGCCAGCCAGATCAGGCCCATGAGGCGTCCTGGATCGTCACGCCGCCGCGTCGAGCGGGGCGACCAGCGCGCCGTCGTCGAGCCCCAGCGCCTGCATCAGGTTGCGCAGCTCCTGCCGCGCCGCGACGTGGGCCAGCGAGACCGCCACGGGACGGATATCTGCGGACAGGTCGGCGACGGTCAAGCCGAAGGGGAAGAGCTCGCGGTAGATGACCCGGTCGCGCAGGCCCGGGCCCATGCGGAAGCCGACGCGGCCGGCCAGTTTCTGCATCCGCTCCTCGAGCCGCTGGCGGTTGCGGGCGGCGGCGACGGCCAGGCGGTTGGTGACCACGATCCAGTCGATGGCGGCGGCGCGGCCCTCGGTGACGGCGCGGTGCTTGCGCGCCTCCCAGACGCTCTCGGAATAGATCGAGGGCTTGAGCAGATCGAGGGTCACGGGATCGACCTGGCCCAGCAGGTCGAAGTCGACGAAGCTGTCGTTCATCGGGGTGACGATCTGGTCGGCCCGCCCGTGGGCCGTGCGCGACAACAGGGTGTCGCCGCCCGGGGTGTCGATCAGAATCACCTCGGCCGTGGCGCGGGCCTCGGTCATGGCGGCCTCGAAGCGGGCCAGTTGTTCGGTCTCGTCGGCCTTGGCCAGCGCCTTGCCGTCGCCCATCTCGGGCTCGATCGGCATGGGCAGGGACTGGTTGTTGCCGGCCATCCAGGCGGAGCGGTTGGCGAAGAATTTCGCCATCGAGCGCTGGCGCAGGTCGAGGTCGATGATCGCTACCCGTTTTCCGGCGTGCAGCAGGCCGCAGACGATGTGGATGGCCAGCGTGGACTTGCCCGCTCCGCCCTTTTCGTTGCCGACGACGATGACCGTGGGCTCAGCCATGGATGTTCAGACCCCTGAAGCGGCCGCCGACTCGTATGCGCGGCCCGAACGGACAGAATCGCGTTCGGCGCTTCTCTCGTCAATGAAATGCTTGGGCGTCGCCTGTGGACGAGGGATCTATGCGGCCCGTCGGCACCAGGGGTCGTCGATGCGGGCGGCGGCGCAGACCGCGCCCGCGCCGGCGGCCGGGGCCGGCACCTTGAGGCGAACAAGGTCGCGGCCGTTGACGCGGACCGCCTCAAACACCGGCGAAAGACCATCCAGGGCCCATGCGGCCTGGCCGGACTTGAGACGGGTCCAGGCGGCGGCGGCGGCGCCCTGGCTGGAGAAGGCGCCGAGCTGGACCAAGCCGCGACTGGCGGCCCGGCCGGGTGAGGTGACGGGCAGGGCCGGACGCAGACGAGCCGTCTGCTGGTTCACGCGCTCGGACACCTGCTGCACGACGGCGTGGGCCACGGCGGGGGCGGCAGCCTGGATCATCTTCGGCGCGGCCTGTTCGATGGCGCCGCGCAGGCCGGCGTCGCGGGCGTCCCACAGCGAATAGGGATCCATGACTTCGACGCGCAGGGCGGCGGGTTGGCCGCCGGCCATGGCCGGGCGCAAGCCGTTCTGTGCGGCGGAGCGCGCGGGCGCAGCGACGGGGCCGGTGCGGCCGTCCAGCGAAATGGCGGCGACCTTTTCGGCCAGGTTCTCGAAGCGATGCGGGTCGCTGTCGATCATGCCGCATGCCGACAGGGTCGTCGTGGCGAGAAGGACCAGCACTGGACGGATGATGAGGCTCGGCGTCATAAGCCGACCATGACACGGCAGCTTTTGCCGCCCCGTTCACGAACAGCCTTAAGCTGAAAGGTTAATCCGTTCACCATGGCCGAAGCCCTGCCGATCGTCCGCACCCTCGCCGACCTGCGACAAACCGTAAGCGAGTGGCGGCGTCAGGGGTTCACCATCTGCTTCGTCCCGACCATGGGGGCATTGCACGAAGGCCACCTGACCCTCGTGCGCGAGGCGGGTCGCCGCGCCGACCGGGTTGTGGCGAGCGTTTTCGTCAATCCGACCCAGTTCGCGGCCCACGAGGACCTGGGAACCTATCCGCGGCAGGAGGCGAAGGACGCTGACCTGCTGGCCGGCGCCGGCTGCCACCTGCTGTTCGCCCCGGCGGTGGAGGAGATGTATCCGGCCGGCGCGACCACGACGATCGATGTCCACGGCCCGGCCGAGGGGCTGGAAGGCGACTTCCGGCCCCGGATGTTCGGCGGCGTGGCGCTGGTGGTGTCCAAGCTGCTGAACCAGGTCCAGCCGGATGTCGCGGTCTTCGGCGAGAAGGACTGGCAGCAACTCATGGTGATCAAACGGATGGTCCGCGACCTGGACATTCCCGTCGAGATCGTCGGCTCGCCCACAGAGCGCGACGGCCACGGCCTCGCCCTGTCCTCGCGCAACGCTTATCTGTCTGAGGCGGAGCTGGCGGTGGCCCGGCGGCTGAACGGGGTGCTGGCGGAGGCGGGACTGAGGGCGAGGCAGGAAGATGTCGCCAAAGCCGAGGCTTGGGCCGTCGAGGCCCTGAAAACGGCAGGTTTCGACAGTGTCGACTATGTCTCCATCCGCTGTCCCCAAAGTCTCGCCGAAGTCTCTGGCGTCCTGAACAGGCCCGCCCGGATCCTCGCCGCCGCGAGGATCCGGGGAACGCGCCTGATCGACAACATGGCGCGCTAGCCGATAGCCCCCACGCAGCCTTCGTCTCCGCCGACCGACAACGGGGCCTCGGTCAGGGACAACGTCCAGCCGTGGTGGGTCGCCAGACCACGGCGACGTGCGCCGCCGCCGTCGCCGTCGTCGCCGCCGACATCGACGACCACGCGCCTGCCGTTCGGCAGGGCGGCGGGGTCGATCTTGCCGACGGCCAGGGCGGTGGGGGTGTCGCCGCCGAAGCCGTCGAACACGCTGAGGCCCGTCCATTCGCGGCGCAGGCCGGTCCACCAGGCGTAGTCGGTGTTGACGGCGAGGACGGCGACGCCGTGACCCGCGGCGGCCCATTTCAGCGCCGCCTGGGGATCACGCACGGCACGCATGTCGGCCGCCCCGCCGAAGCGCAGCCGAGCGGCGTCGAAGGCGCGGGTCGGCTCGATCGGCGACCAGACCTGGACCTGCATCCGGCCCTGACGCGCCAGACCCCAGCCGACGATCTGTCGCCAGAGGGATTCCACGGCCTCGACGTTGTCGGGCTCGGTCCGGGCCAGCACGCGGTCCAGCACCGCCTGTTCGCGGTCGGGGCGCAGCTTCACATGCGGGCCGGCGGGGGCGTCCTTGGCCTGGCCGACACGGGCGGCGAGGCCAAGGCGGCGCTGGAACAGGGCCAGCAGTTCGTCGTCCAGACGGTCGATCTCGTGGCGCAGGGCGGCCAGCGCCATGTGCTCGGGGCTGATCTCGGCGAGCGGTTTGGCCGGCGTGGGCCAGACCTGTTGCAGGACAGGATTCACGGATTGGGGCAAGGGACAGGGTCTTTCGATTTCGATGCGGCGATGAAAATTTTGCGAGCCGCCGCCCCCGGGGGGCGGTCGCCGGCGAGGCCGTCAGGTCAAACGCCCGACGCCTCAACCGGCGTATCGAAAGCCTTGGAAATACAGGTCCGCGGCCGCGAAAACGCGGGCGAATGCAGTCGCAGCGATGGCTTGCGAGCGGACCATGGATGTCAGAAGACGCACGGATCGTGCGCCGTCAAGCCGTTCAGGCGCTCAGCAGGACAAAGCGCGTGCGATTATCTTCGGAATCCTGAATGTCGTTGCGCAGAATCGACAGGTCATAGACTTCGGCCGCCCGGATCGGGGCGACGGCCGCGCGCGTCAGGTCGCCGGCCTCGGCCACGGCCCGCGCGGCCCCGGCGGTGTCGAAGGCCTCGACCGGGGTGACGCCCAGCGCCGCCAGAGACTTCGGGCACTGCTTCAAGGCGGCGGGATGGCTCTCGGCCGTCTTCACCGTGCGTAGCGTCGCGCCCGGTGGCGCCATCAGGGCCAGGCGAATGGGCCGCCAGACATCGGACACAACGGTCAGTCCCGAGCCTTCGACCAGGGTCGCGGCCGGCTCGACCCGGCCATAGGTGGAGTTTTCGACCGGGATCAGGGCGCAGCCGACGTCGCCGGCCTTCACCGCGTCGATGGCGGCCTCGAAGGTCTGGTAGGCCACCGCCTCGTCCCACGGCCGCAAATCCGAACAGGCCTCATGGCTGAAGGCGCCCGGCGCGCCCTGATAGGCGCAACGCCCGCCAGTATCGTCTCCCGTGGGCCGGCCGACGGCGTCCATCAGGCGGCCTCTGAGCGGGACTGACGGCCGGATTTCAGCCGTTCGGCGACCAGGAAGGCGAGCTCCAGGGCCTGGTCGGCGTTCAGACGCGGATCGCAATGGGTGTGGTAGCGGCTCGACAGGTCGTCCTCGGTCAGGGCCTGGGCCCCGCCCAGACATTCGGTGACGTTCTGGCCGGTCATCTCCAGGTGCACGCCACCGGGGTGGACGCCCTCGGCCTCAGCCACGTCGATGAATCCGCGCACCTCGCCGAGGATGCGTTCGAACGGCCGGGTCTTGTAGCCGTTACCGGCCTTCAGCGTATTCCCGTGCATGGGATCGATCGACCAGATCACCCGCTTGCCTTCGGCCTTCACCGCCTTCATCAGCCGCGGCAGGCGATCGCCAACCTTGTCGACGCCGAAACGGCCGATCAGGGTCAGACGTCCGGGCGTGTTGTCCGGGTTCAGGGTGTCGATCAGGGCCAGCAAATCTTCCGGCTCCATCGTCGGGCCGCACTTCAGGCCGATCGGGTTCCTGATCCCCCGCGCAAACTCGACATGGGCGCCGTCCAGCTGGCGGGTGCGTTCGCCGATCCAGACCATGTGCGCCGAGGTGTCGAACCATTCGCCGGTGGCGCCGTCCAGCCGAGTCAGGGCGCTCTCGAGGTTGAGCAGCAGAGCCTCGTGGCTGGTGAAGACTTCGACCCTGCTGAGGTCTGGATGGCTCTCGGGCGTGACGCCGACCGCCTCCATGAAGGCCAGGGCCTCGGTGATCTTGTCGGCCAGTTCGCGGTATTTGTGGCCGTAGGCGCTGTCGGCAGCGAAGCCCATGGTCCAGCGGTGGATGTTGTACAGGTCGGCGTAGCCGCCGCCCGCGAAGGCGCGCAGCAGGTTCAGGGTCGACGCCGACTGGTTGTAGGCCCTCAGCAGCCGCTGCGGATCGGGCAGGCGCTCTTCCGGCGTGAAGGCCATGCCGTTGATGATGTCCCCGCGATAGCTGGGCAGGGTGACGTCGCCGATGGTCTCCAGCGACGACGAGCGCGGCTTGGCGAACTGGCCGGCGATGCGGCCGACCTTCACCACCGGCTTGCGGCCGGCGAAGGTCAGGACGACGGCCATCTGCAGGATCAGGCGGAAGGTGTCGCGGATGTTGTCGGTCGAGAATTCCTTGAAGCTCTCGGCGCAGTCGCCGCCCTGTAGCAGGAAGGCCTCGCCGGCCTCGACCTGGGCCAGCTTGGAGGTCAGGCGGCGCGCCTCGCCGGCGAAGACGAGGGGCGGCATGGCCCTCAGATCGTCCTCGACCCGGGCCAGGGCGGCCATGTCCGGATAGTCCATCGGCATCTGCACGACGGGCTTCTGTCTCCAGCTCTCGGGTGTCCAGCGCGTATTCATGCCGCCAAGATAGGCGGACGAGGGTCAGTGGACAATCGCAACGGCGCGACCGATCGCCGCCGGGTCAGGCCTCGGCGGGTTTTTTCGCCGCCGGCTTCCTGGCCGGAGCCTTTTTCGCCGCCGGTTTCTTGGCCCCTGGCTTCTTGGCCGTCGCCGTCTTGGGCTTGGCCGCAGCCTTCTTCGCCGGCGCCTTGCGGCCCTTGGAGGGCGCGGCGAGGGCGCGGGCCGCCAGCAGCGGCAAGGCGTCTTCCAGCGTCAGGTCCTCGGGCGTCGAGCCCTTGGGCAGCGTGGCGTTGATCTTGCCCGACTTCACGTACGGGCCGAAGCGGCCGGCCATGACGTGGACCGGCTCGCCTGTTTCCGGGTGGGCGCCCAGGTCCTTGAGCGGCGCCGTCGCCGCGCCCCGGCCGGCGAATTTGCCCGCCCGCTTCTCTGCCAGCAACACAACGGCGCGGTTCAGCCCGACGTCGAACACCTCATCGATGTCGGCGACATTGGCGTAGGTCCCGGCGTGCAGCACGAAGGGGCCGTAACGGCCCAGGCCCGCCGTGATCGGCTTGCCGTCCTCGGGGTGCATCCCGACCTCGCGCGGCAGGGTCAACAGCCTCAGCGCCTGGTCCAGCTCCAGCGACGCCGGCGACCAGCCCTTGGGCAGGGACGAGCGTTTCGGCTTGTCCGCGTCCAGCGGCATGGTTTCGACATAGGGGCCGAAGCGGCCGATCTTCAGCGACACCGGCTGGCCGGT
Source organism: Caulobacterales bacterium (assembly GCA_038241335.1). Lineage (GTDB taxonomy): Bacteria > Pseudomonadota > Alphaproteobacteria > Caulobacterales > Caulobacteraceae > Brevundimonas. The sequence continues at coordinate 8,384 of JBBRFV010000040.1, forward strand.
GACCGGATCGACGCCCAGTTCTCGGTCGCCGCCGTCCGCGCCGCCTTCGGAGGCGTCGGGCGAGGCCACGGGTCGGGTGAATTTGCAGTCCGGATAGCGCGAGCAGCCGACGAAGGCGCCGTAGCGGCTGGTCTTCAGGCTCAGTTGGCCCTGATGGCACAGTGGGCATTCGCGCGGGTCCGAGCCGTCTTCCTTGGCCGGGAAGATGTGCGGCCCGAGCGATTCATTGAGCGCGTCGAGGATGGCCGTCGTTCGCAACTCGCCTGCCGCCGAGGTGGCCAGGTGGAAGTCCGTCCAGAACTCGCGCAGCAGCACCTTCCAGTTCAGATTCCCCGCCGACACCTCGTCCAGCCGGGTCTCAAGCGCGGCGGTGAAGGCGTACTCGACCCAGATGGCGAAGAACTGCTCCAGGAAGGCCGTGACCAGCCGTCCCTTGTCCTCGGGATAGAAGCGGTTCTTGTCCATCCGCACATATTCGCGGTCGCGCAGGGTGGTCAGGATCGAGGCGTAGGTCGACGGCCGGCCGATGCCCAACTCTTCCAGCTTCTTGACCAGGGTCGCTTCCGAGAAGCGCGGCGGCGGCTCGGTGAAATGCTGATCGGTGCGGATGGCCTCGATCTTGGCCGGCGAGCCCTCCTTGAGGATGGGCAGGCGTGTCGTGTCGTCCTCGTCGTCCGCCCCGTCCTTGGGTTTGTCGTCGCGGCCCTCCTCATAGACGGCCATGAAGCCGTCGAAGGCGACCACCTGGCCGGTGGCGCGCAGGCCGGTCTGACCCGACGGCTCCTCGATCTCGACCGTGGTGCGGTCCAGGCGGGCGGACTCCATCTGGCTGGCGATGGTCCGCTTCCAGATCAATTCGTACAGCCGGGCGAGGTCGCTCTCAAGACGCAGGGTCTCGGGCGCGCGGGCCATATTGGTCGGGCGGATGGCCTCGTGCGCCTCCTGGGCGTTCTTGGCCTTGGTCTTGTAGAAGCGCGGCTCGGACGGGACATAGGCCGGGCCGAAACGTTCGCCGATGACTTCGCGTGCCTGGGCGATGCCCTCGGGGCTGACCGACAGGCCGTCGGTCCGCATATAGGTGATCAGGCCGCCCTGGTCATCGACGCCCTCATACAGCTTCTGCGCCGCCTGCATGGTGCGCTGGGCGGTGAAGCCCAGCTTGCGCGAGGCTTCCTGCTGCAGGGTCGAGGTCATGAAGGGCGGGCTGGGCGCGCGCTTGACCGGCTTTTTTTCGACCGAGTGGATGGTGAAGGTCCCGGCGTCGATGGCCGCGCGGGCGGCGCTGGCCATGGCCTCCGACACGATGTCCAGACGCTGCACCCGCTTGCCGGCGTGCTTGACCAGACGGGCGGTGAAGGGCGGACTGTCGGCGGCCAGGTCGGCCTCGACGGACCAGTATTCCTGGGCCCGGAATTTCTCGATCTCCATCTCGCGATCGACGACGATGCGCAGGGCGACCGACTGCACCCGACCGGCCGAGCGCGCGCCCGGCAGCTTGCGCCACAGCACCGGCGACAGGGTGAAGCCCACCAGATAGTCCAGCGCACGGCGGGCCAGATAGGCCTCGACCAGCTCCATGTCGATCTGGCGGGGCGCCGCCATCGCGGCCAGCACGGCGCTCTTGGTGATGGCGTTGAAGGTGACCCGTTCGACGTGGGTGTCCTTGAGCACCTTCTTCTTGGTCAGTATCTCCAGCACGTGCCAGCTGATGGCCTCGCCCTCGCGATCCGGGTCGGTGGCCAGAATGACGCGGTCGGATCGCTTGGCGACCTCGGCGATCTCGCTCAGCCGCTTGGAGGCCTTGGCGTCGATCTCCCACGACATGGCGAAGTCGTCGTCCGGGAGGACCGAGCCGTCCTTGGACGGCAGGTCGCGGACGTGGCCGTAGGACGCCAGGACGGTATAGTCCGGACCCAGGTATTTATTGATGGTCTTGGCCTTGGCGGGGCTCTCGACGACGACGAGGTTCATGCGGGGAGGGGGCCTTTCAGAGGGGCGGGAACGTGGTTGGCCGAGGCCCCGCTGTCAATCGGCCCTCTGAATTGCGGGATGAAACGGGGCTCAGATCGAGGCCAGTCCGCCCGGCAGAAGCGTGGCCCGGCCGACGAGGCTGAGCTCCAGCAAGGCCGCGGCGACGGCGCCGATCGGCGCTCCGACGGCTCGGGCCAGTTCGTCGCGCGGCGTCGGCGTGGGCGACAGCAGGGCGGCGACGTGCTCGACCAGCGCCGCGTCGAGGTCGTCCGGCGCGCCCTCGAACGGCGTGTCGGCCGGCGGCTCGGACAGGGTGCGCAGGGTCGAGAAGGCGCGCTCCACATCCTCGAGCCCTTCGCACAGGATCGCCCCCTGACGCAGCAGTTCGTTGGGGCCCTTCGAGCGCGGGTCCAGCGGCGAACCCGGCACGGCGAAGACGTCGCGGCCCTGTTCGGCCGCCAGCCGGGCGGTGATCAGCGAGCCGGAGCGCAGCTCTGCCTCGACCACGATCACTCCGCGCGACAGGCCCGAGATGATCCGGTTGCGGCGCGGGAAGTCCTTGGCCTGCGCCCGCGCCCCCACCTGGCTCTCCGAGACGATGCAGCCCTGTTCGGCGATCTGGCGATACAGGTCGGCGTTGTCCGGCGGGTAGATGTCGTCGACCCCGCCGCCCAGCACCGCCACCGTTCCGGTCTCGAGCGCCCCGGCGTGCGCCGCGCCATCGATGCCGCGCGCCAGCCCCGACACCACCACATGCCCGGCCTCGCCCAACTGCTGCGCCAGACCGCGGGCGATCCTCTGCCCGCCCGCCGAGGCGATGCGGGCCCCGACCACGGCGATACAGGGACGGCTCATCAGGGCGGGGTCGCCGAGGGTCCACAGCAGCGGAGGGGCCGGATCGACCGCCGCCAGCATGGCCGGATAGCCGGCCTCGCCCAGCACGATCAGCCGCCCGCCGATCCGCTCTCCCGCCTCCAGCTCGGCTTCGATCCGCTCGACCGGCGGCAGGGCGTGACCGTGACCGCCGCCGCGCCGTATCAGGTCGGGCAGGGCTTCGATCGCGCCCTCGGCCGATCCGAAGCGCTGCAGAAGCTGACTGAAGGTGACCGGGCCGACCTTGTCGGTGCGGGCGAGCCGCAGCCGGGCGAACCGCTCGGTCGGCGTCAGGCTCACGCCTTCTTCGCGCCGATGCGGGGCTCCGTCCCTTTCAGAAGACGGCCGATGTTCT
>JBBRFV010000041.1:0-11559 GCA_038241335.1 Caulobacterales bacterium
GGAAGACGATGACCTATGGCGGTCCCGACCGGCCCGAGCAGCGCGCAACCCAGTCGCCGCCGCACATCCAGGGCACGACGGCGACCTTCTCCGGCGAGACGGCGACGGGCAGGGCGCTGGAGGTGACCATGATCGCGACGGAATGTTCCGACGGCATGAGCGACCGCACCTATCCGCTGGTCGCGCGGGTCAAGGTGGGGGACGAGACCCTGACCGGCTGCGCCGCAGCCAACGCCTCGTTCACGACCGCGCCCGAATAGGCCCTAGATGATCGGATCCCGAAGCGTCCGCAGGGCGCCGAGCCGGGCGAAGGCGATCGTCAGCGCCTTGCGCCGGGCCGGGGCGAGCGGCGTCGGCGAAGGCTCCCGCACCACCGCCCCGCCGAAGCCGTCGGCCACCATCAGTCCCGGTTCCACCGGCAGGATGTCGAGCGGAAACTCGGGCGCCACGGCGAAGTAGAAGGCGTCGCAGAACGGGCCGTATTCGCCCCATTTCCGGTCCACGCGGTAGTCTTCCAGGCCCGATTTGACCTCGCAGATAACGATGTCGCCCCGTGGGCCCAGGGCCATGACGTCGGCGCGGCGTCCGTTGGGCAGGCCGACCTCCAGCAGGGGGGCGTAGCCAAGGTCCAACATCAGGCGCGCCGCCCCCCGGGTCACGGCCAAGGTGGTGCGGGGACGGCTGAAGACGAGGTCGATCTGCAGGATTTCGGCGGCCATCGCCGGGATATGTTCAGGTTGTGTTCTTTTTTTCAACCGCGGGCCGCCCGATTAGCCCGCCCCGGTGCGGGCCGCTACCGCCCTGTCTGGACGATCCGGCCCGTGTCGAAGCCCAGCGCCCTGACCCGACCCAGCAGTTGATCGCGCGAGGCCTGCGACGGGCTCTGGGCGCGGTTCCAGATCCACCAGTTCGACTTGTCAGGAAGGCCCATGACAGCCCAGCTGTAGTCGGGCGCATGGTCCCAGACCCAGTAGTTCTGGCCCGCCAGGCCGCCGACGCCGAGCAGGCCGGTCAGGGTGAAGCGGAAGCGGGCGTTGGTCCCCGGATCGGTGACGCGGGCGTTGGCGCGCAGGCGTTCGACGACCCCGTCCGCCCGCCGGGTGCAGGTCACCACCAGCCCATACCGGTCGGCCCGCGTCTGGGGCGTCAAGTCAATCTGGGCCCGGCTGCAGTCCTTTTGCGCCCCGTTGGGGTTCCGGGCGATCTCGTACCATCGGCCGTCGAACCGGGCCAGATCGACACCGCGAGACTGGGCCGCGGCGGACGCGGCGGCGGACAGGGCGGCCAAGGTCACCAGGGGGGCCAACAGGGCGGCGAAGAGGGCGGCGGGGCGTCGAGACATAGGGCGTCCTTTGCATTCCAGTCGCCAGCGATACGGCCGGGACGCCGTTCCGGTTTGCCTCAGCCGAACCGTCGCCGGTTCACAGCCCACTCGGCCCGGGTCTGGCCCCACAGGTCGACGGGCGAATCCTGGAAGGGTTCAGGCAGCTTCCCGGGACCACGGTTGCGAGACCCGAGACGCTCGGCCACCCGGGCGGACGCGAGGTTATCCGGGTCGATGCAGTGGATGACGTCGTCCCAGCCCAGATGATCGACGGCGTAGTCCATGGCGGCGGCGGCGGCCTCGACCGCATAACCCTTGCCGGTGGCGTCGCGATGCAGGCTCCAGCCCACCTCGCGGCCGGGCCAGCCGTAGGGGTGCAGCGGTCCGATTCGCCCCAGCCACAGGCCGCTGGACTTCTCGATCACGGAGAACATCCCTTCGCCCGTCGCGGTCCACATGCCGATCCCCATCATCAACAGCCGCCAGGTTTCGGCCGGCGCCTTCACGCCGCCGATGAAGCGCGCGGTCTCCTCGTGGCTCATGAAGTCGGCCCAGCGCGGGAAGTCCTCGACCGTCGGGGGTCGCAGGATCAGGCGGGGGGTCTCGAGCATCGGCCCGGCGTCGCTCACAGCAGATACTCCTGTTCCAGGGTGTAGACGCTGCCCCCGCCGCCCAGGACGCTCGAATACAGGCCGAACTGATTGACCGGCAGCGGCGGCGAATGCAGCAGGTTGTGGCCGGCGATCCAGGCCCCGATCCGGTCCGGGTTCGTCCGAGGCTTCAGATAGGCGAGGGTCAGGTGCGGGCGGTAGGCGCGTTTGTCCATGACGACGCCGACGCGTTCGGCTGCGGCGCGACATCGGCCGGCCAGGACGGTCAGCCGCTCGCTGGCTTCGACCGCGGCCCACAGGGTCTCGACGCGATGGGCCTCTCCGCCGCCGCCGACGCCCCGCAGCGCGATCTCGAAGGGGCCGCCGGTCGCCGCCCGGTTCAACTCGGCGGCCAGATCGTCGGCGCGGCGCTCGTCGATCTCGCCGTAGAACGCCAGGGTGATGTGAAGTTGGTTGGCGGTGCGCCATTTGGCGCCCGGCAGGCCCGCCTGGCGTCGCCGCAGCGTCTCGACCACGTCGTCTGGAATCGGAAGGGCGGTGAAGAGCCGGATCATGCGACCCTTGGTAGCGGCTCCGACCTGCCGGCCCAAGTCCGGTTTTCCTTGCGGAGACCGGCCGGGCCCCCGATATTCACAGTAACGCCGGACTTATTCCGGCGACACGGAGGACGATCTCGCGATGAGCGATTTCAACAATGGATACGGCCGCGCGGCGACGGTGACGACCGACATGTCGGTGGACGCCGGCCTGCGCAGTTTCATGCTGGGCGTCTACAACAAGGTGGCGCTGGGCTTGCTGGTCTCGGCCGCCCTGGCCTGGGTGACCGGTTCCTACGCGCCGGTGCGCGACCTGATGTACGCCACCGCCCTCTTCCCGGACGGCGTCACGCGCCTGACGGGCTTCACCATGCTGGGCCTGATCGTGGCCTTCGCTCCCCTGGTGGTGCTGCTGGGCTCCAACTTCGTGATGAAGCGGCCGACGGCCGCTTCCGCAGCCATCCTCTACTGGCTGATCGTCGCCCTGATCGGGGCCTCGATGGGCACGGTGGTGCTGCTCTATACGGGCGCTTCGGTGATCCAGACCTTCCTGATCACATCCGCCGCCTTCGGCGCGCTGAGCCTGTTCGGATACACCACCAAGAAGGATCTGACCGGCATCGGCAGCTTCCTGATCATGGGGGTGATCGGCCTGATCATCGCCATGGTGGTGAACATGTTCCTTCAGAACACGATGATGCAGATGATCATCAGCGTCGTCGGCGTGCTGCTGTTCGCCGGTCTCACGGCCTACGACACCCAGAAGCTGAAGATGACCTACCATACGCTGGGCGGGAACCAGAGCGCGATGGGCGTCGCCACCAGCTACGGCGCGCTGCGGCTGTACATCAACTTCATCAACATGTTCCAGTTCATGCTCTCGCTCTTCGGCGGTCGCCGCTGAGCTGAAACGGCCTGATGGAATAAGAAGGGGCCCGGAGCGATCCGGGCCCGTTTTCTAATCCACCAGCGTGAATTTGCGGCTGTCGAAGACGCGCAGCACCTGGGGCAGTTCGCGGCCGCGGCGCAGGGTGACGCCGCCCTCGCCGATCACCGCCCACTGGCCCTGGCGCAGCCGCAGGGCCGGGCGTTTCTCGATCCGGTACAGGGGCGCGTCGCCGGAGCGGCGGAAGACGGCGAACTCGGCCACGTCGCGGTGGCCGACCATGGCGTAGTCGCGCCATTCGCCGGCGGCGACCATCCGGCCGTAGACCCTCAGGATCAGGTCGAGTTCGCGCCGGTCGAAGAAGACCGGTCCGGACTCGGACTGGGCGTCGGCGGCGTCGCTCATATGCTGAGGTTTGGCAGAGTCGCGCGGAAACGCCAGAGATCTGTTCTGTGGAACGGCGAGCCCCGAACGTCGCGTCGCCAGAGAAAAATGCGGGAACACGAAAAGGCCCCCATTCGGTCCAGCGCCTGCCCCCTTGCGGGGGCGTTATCGCCCCATCGGCTCGTTGAAGTCCGGAGATGTCCCGGATCCTGAACAGCCTCCCCAGCCCCCCTGGATTTCTCCACCAAGGGCTTCGGCGGGCCGATGCTTCCTCCAAAGCGAGACGCCCGCTCCGCCACTCCTCCCCCCACCGGCGCAGCGGGCGTTTTGCTGTCCGGAGCAGGGTTTGAGGAGGCCGGCGGGCTTCAGTCCCCGAGCGTGACCGAGACGGCCTCTTCGCCCCGCAGCAGCGACAGCACATGCGCGCCGTCGCCGCCCAGGGCTGCGGCCAGGCCGGTCAGGTCGGCCACCGCCGTTCCGTCCACGGACTGAACCAGATCGCCGGCCGTCAGGCCCGCGCGGGCCGCCGGCGATCCGCCCTCGACCGCGAAGATCTGGACCGCGCCCTCGCCAAGGCGGAAGCCGGCGCCCTCGAACAGGACCGCATCGGCGCCGACGACCGGGCCGTGGTCCGTCGGGGTCTCGACCGCCAGGGTGGTGCGGCCCTCATGGCCGTCGCGCAGATAGACGACATCAAGGCCGGAGCCGGGAGCGGCGATGCCGATGCTGGCGTTGACGGTGCCGGCGTTGCGCACCGAGCGATTCTGGATGCGGGTGATGATGTCGTTGCGATGCAGGCCGGCGGCTTCGGCCGGAGAGCCGGGAGCCACGTCCTCGACCACGGCGCCGCGGACGATGCCGAGGCCGAAGGCGCGCGCCCGTTCGGCGTTGAGGGAGCCGAGGATGGCGCCGGTCGAGCCGCGCTTGACCTCGCCGAATTCGCGCAACTGGCCGACGACATACATCAGGATGCGGGTCGGCACGGCGAAGGCGATGCCGTCGTTGCCGCCGCCGCCGCCCGACAGGATTGAGGTGTTGATGCCGATCAGACGACCGCGGCTGTCCAGCAGGGGGCCGCCCGAGTTGCCCGAGTTCACGGCCGCGTCCGTCTGGATATAGTCCTCGACCCGGTCGCCCATGCCCGAGCGGCCGAGGCCCGAGATGACGCCCATGGTCAGGGTCTGGTCGAGGCCGAGCGGATAGCCGACTGCGAAGGCCAGGTCGCCGGTGCGCAGGGTATCGGAGTTGACGATCTCCACCTGCGACAGGCCGGTCGCCTCGATCTTGAGCACGGCGACGTCAGTGGCCTTGTCCGTGCCGATCAGGACAGCGTCGAACAGACGACCGTCGGTCATGTCGACGGTGAATTTCTGGCCGTTCTCGACCACGTGGTTGTTGGTGACGATGATGCCCTGGCGGGCGTCGATGATGACGCCCGAACCGCTGGCGAAGGGCTTGGGCCCCTCGGTCCCGGACGAGGGACCATGCGACTGGCCCAGGGTGGTGACCTGGACAACGGCCGGCAGGGCGTTCTCCAGCCCCGTGGCGAAGCTGAATACGCCGCGGCGGCTGTCATAGGGCAGGGTCGAGGCCGGAGCGGCGACGGCCGGTCGGGCGGATGCAGCGTAGGGCGTCTGGGCCATGACCGCCGTCGGCAGGCCTGTCAAAGCGGCCGCGAACGCGATGGCCGAGATGGTCCCGGTCCGGTTGATGGAGGCCCGCATCGTCTTGATCCCCTGTCGTTGGTCGGACCCTAGCGCGAGAAATGCGCCGTGACGACAGCCCCCGGATCGCCGTCATCAATCGTCATGCGGGCCCCGTGCCGTTTGAGGATGGCGCGCACGAAGGCCAGCCCCATGCCGTGGCTTTCGCGCCCTTCCGCCGCCGCCGCCGCGACGCCCGCCGAGGGGTTATCGAGGATGTCGGGGGGCAGGCCCGGGCCCTGGTCGGCGACGGACAGCCGGACTTCGTCGTCCTCGATGCGGACGGTCAGCCGCACCTCTCCGCCGGGCGGCGAGAATTTGACCGCATTGTCGACCAGATTGGCCACCACCCGCTGCAGCAGGGAGCGGACGCCCAAGGCCGAAGCTGGCGCGGCTTCGACCCGGATGGTCACCCCCCGTTCCTCGGCCAGCGGCTGGTAGAGCTCGGCCGCGGCGTGGGCCAATTTGTCCATGCGGACCGTCTCGAACACCCAGGCCTCGCCGTCGCGCAGGGCCATGGCCTCGTTCATGGCGCGGGTCAGCTGGCGCAGGTCGGCGCGGGCCTCGGCGGCGAGCGCCTTGGCTTCCGGCGAGGCCGCCGCGTCCCTGAGCCGGTCCAGCCGGGCCGAGGCGCGGGCCAGGGGCGTGCGGAAGTCGTGCGCCAGCTGGTCGGTGGAATCCCTCAGCCAGCTCAGCAGCTCTTCCAGACGGGTCAGGGTCAGATTCACCTGGCCGGTCAACTCGGTCAGCTCCGGCGCCATCGCCCGGTCGGCCGCGCGGACCGAGAAGTCGCCGACGGCGGCCCGGTCGAGCGCGTGCGACAGCTCGGCCAGGGCCAGCGTCAGACGGCGACGGGCGAAGGTGGCGGCCGCCAAGCCGAAGACGAGCAGCAGCCCCCCTGCCGCGCCCACCGCCAGCACGGCCCAGCCCCAGGCGGCGCCAGACCGGTCCACGACCCGGCCGACCACGATGTCCAGGGCGCCGAGCGAGCGCTTGACCACCACGGCCTCGACCGAGCGGGAGGGGCACAGGGCGCCCCGGTTGAGCCGGATCACATAGACGTCCGGGCCGAGCCGAGACAGGCGTTCGGCGCGGGTGGTCTCCAGCACCGCCAGCCCCGCAGGCTTGCCCACCGGGGCGCGGATGAAGCGCACCCCGGCGCCGCCCTGACCGGTGCGGCAGGTCTCTTCAAGGGTGCGGGCCTCGCGGGTCGGCCCGCTCTGGAAGGCGCTCAACCAGCCCGACAGATAGGCGGCGTCGCCTTCGGTCAGATGTCCGGCGGCGAGGCTGGATTCCGTGCCCAATTTGGAAGCCATGGCGCCGTAGTCGGCGAGGGCCGCGAGGGCGGCCTTCTCGCGCTGGTCCATGCGCACCGCCATTCCCGTCACCAGCACCGAGCCGATCAGGGCCAGGACCGCCATGACAGCGATCGTCGCCGCGAGCTGGGTCATGGTGCGGCCGCCCAGCCAGGCGGTCAGGCGGGAAAAGACGCGGATCACGGCGCGGTCAGCCGCCGGCCGCCGTGAGGTCGCGGAAGATCAGGCTCTGGCTGCGCGCCGAGACGATCAGCGGATGCAGATCCTCGCCCAGCTCGGGGGCCTGCTCCTTGAGCCGGCGGCGCAGGGCGCTGATGCGGGCATCAATGATGTTGACGAAATTGTCGGGCAGGAATTTCCACTCCACCCAGCAACGGTCCCACAGCATGGTCTTGGTCACCGGCTGGCCCCGCGCCGTCATCAGCTCGCAGATGATGGAGAACTCCAGCGGCGACAGATCGATCAGCCGTTCGCCGTCGGCGACCGCCAGCTTGAGGGTCCGGGCGCCGAGAGACAGGCGGAAGGGGCCGTTCAACAGGTCGCCGCCCGCCGGCCGGGCCCGCCGCGCCGCGCGCCGCAGCTGGGCGGCGATCCGGGCCACGAGTTCTTCGTCGCCGACCGGCTTGGCCAGATAGTCGTCGGCGCCGCCCAACAGGCCCTCGACTTTCTGGCGCTCGCCCCCCAGCGCCGTCAGCATCAGGGCCGGAGCGTCGTACGAGGGTCCGCCCTCCGAGCGGATGCGTTTCAGGGTCTCGAGCCCGTCGAGCCCCCGAGTCAGCCGGTCGAGGATAAGGATGTCATAGGGCCGGGCGTTCGCCGCCACGACCGCGCCCTCGCCGGCGTCGAACCGGTCGACTCCCGCGAAGCCGGCGGCGATCAGCCGGCCGGCGACGTGTTCCGCCAGGGCGGGATCGTCTTCAAGCAGGAGGGCCCGGCGGCCGGAGAACACCTCGCGCAGCTGGGCGAACGGGTCGTCACTGTCGATCGCCGTATCCGTCACGCCCGCCTCCGCCGCTCATCGAACGATACGACGTGGGCGCGCGAAGGCAATGACGCGGGGCTGATTGTTCCTGATGGCTTTCCTGGCGGGCGGCGATCGTCGGCCTTCGGGACCTCCCGACCCTCCGCGGCCTAGAAAGCGCTCTGTCCCGTGATGGCCCGCCCCAGGATCAGGGCGTGGACGTCGTGGGCGCCTTCGTAGGTGTTGACGGTCTCCAGGTTCATGGCGTGACGCATCACGTGCATTTCGCCAGTGATGCCGGCGCCGCCGTGCATGTCGCGGGCCTCGCGGGCGATGGCGAGGGCCTTGCCGCAGTTGTTGCGCTTCATCATCGAGATCGCCTCGGGCACCCAGGCTCCCTGGTCCAGCAGCCGGCCGAGCGCCAGGGCCCCTTCAAAACCAAGGAAGATTTCGGTCTGCATGTCGGCCAGCTTCTTCTGCACCAGCTGGCGGCTGGACAACGGACGGCCGAACAGCATGCGCTCGCCGACATAGTCGCGGGTCAGGTGGAAACAGGCCTCGGCCGCGCCCATGGCGCCCCAGGCGATGCCGTAGCGGGCCTTGTTCAGGCACGAGAAGGGCCCGCGCAGACCCTTCACGCCGGGCAGGATGTTGGCTTCCGGCACGAAGACGTCGTTCAGGCCGATGTCGCCGGTGACGGAGGCGCGCAGGCTGAGCTTGTCGCCGATCTTGTCGGTGGTGAACCCGTCCATGCCGCGCTCGACGACGAAGCCGCGGATCACGTCATCGAGCTTGGCCCAGACCACGGCCAGGTCGCTGATCGGGCTGTTGGTGATCCAGTATTTGGCGCCGTTGAGCCTGTAGCCGCCGTCCACGGCCACGGCCCTTGTCTTCATCGACGCCGGGTCCGAGCCGCCGTCGGCCTCGGTCAGGCCGAAGCAGCCGATCAGCTCGCCGGCCGCCATGCGGGGCAGGAAGCGCATTTTCTGCTCTTCGGAGCCGAAGGCGTAGATCGGATACATGGCCAGAGACGACTGCACGCTCATGGCCGAGCGGTAGCCGCTGTCGACCGCCTCGATCTCGCGCGCGATCAGGCCGTAGGCGACGTGGCTGACGCCCGCGCCGCCGTATTGTTCGGGCAGGGTGGCGCCGAGAAAACCCATCTCGCCCATCTCGCTCATGATGGCGCGGTCGAAGGTTTCGTCGCGGAAGGCGGCCACGATGCGCGGCAGCAGCTTCTCGCGAGCATAAGACCGGGCCGCGTCCTGGATCATCCGTTCGTCGTCGGTCAGCCGGCCGTCGAGGTCCAGCGGATCGTCCCAGCGGAAGGTCTTGTGCGGAGCGGTGGAGCCTTCGGCCATCATGGTCTTCCTGAGCAGGTCCCGGGAGCGCGGCGGGTCGTGAACGAACGTGACGGCCGGCTCCCTGTTCTGGCGGGCGGTTTAGGCCAGAATATACGCGGCGGGTAGAGGGGCGACCCGGTTCAGGCTAGGATGCCGAAATGATCCGGACGCTGAACCGCCTGTTCGTTGAACACCCGCGCGAGGTGGACGAGAGCTATCTTCACCATATGGCCGCGTCGTCCCGGTTCGGGTTCCGCCTGATGAAACTTTCGGCCTGCGCCTTCATGCACGCCCTGGTGCCCGGCGTTCACAAGGCCACGGTGTCGCGCGCGGTCTGCTGCATGGCCGAGGAGATGGACGGCCGCGCGCGCGACGCCCGCGAATGCCGCATGCGCGACGCCGGCGTCTGGGACCCCGGCCTCTAGACGCCGTCAGCCGTGCGGAACGTGGTTCGACGGACCGCCGGTGATCTTGCACACGTTCTCGGTCTGGGGCCGCCCGGTCTGGGCGCCGGTCGGCGCGAGGATGCCGCCGCGCGCGGCGCACTCCCGTTCGAGCTGAGCCTGTTCGGCGTTGTAGCCTGAGATAGGCCCGCCCTGGCTGGCGCAGGCCGAAAGGGCGGCGGCGGTCGCGGCGAGGATGAGGACGGCACGCATTTTCGTCTCCCGAAGAAGCCCGAAGGCAAACGACCGGCCATCGTCGCGGTTCCAGCGGTCGGCGGCAAGCGTTTCAGGCGGGACGGCGAGCTCGTAGCGCCTGGATGATGGTGCCGTCGTCGAGCCAGTCCAGTTCGCCGCCGACGGGGACGCCGCGCGCCAGGGAGGTGATCTCGACCCCGGATCCCGTCAACCGTTCGGCGATATAGTGGGCTGTTGTCTGGCCATCGACGGTGGCGGGCAGGGCCAGGACCACCTCTTTCACCTCGCCGCCCCCATCTCTTGAGCTTCTGGCCCGGCCGACCAGTTCGGCGACCCTCAAGGCGTCGGGACCCACCCCGTCCAGCGCCGACAGCAGGCCGCCCAACACGTGATATTTACCCCGGAAGGCGCCCGACCGCTCCATGGCCCAGAGCGCGCCGGCCTCCTCGACCACGCAGATCAGGCCGTTGTCGCGCGATCGGTCGGAACAGATGGAGCAGGGATTGCGGGTGTCGGGCGCGCCGCAGACCGAGCAGGACGAAACCTTTTCGGCCGTTTCCGCCAGGGAGGCGGCCAAGGGCACCAGAAGCTGGTCGCGCTTCTTCAGCAGGGCCAGGGCGGCGCGCCGGGCCGAGCGCGGACCCATGCCCGGCAGCTTGGCCAGCAGGCTTATGAGCCGTTCGATCTCGGGTCCGGCGGAGGCGGCCAAGTCAGAACAGTTTCGGCATGCCGGGGATGTTCATCCCGGCCATCGGCCCGGCGGCCTCGCGCATCAGGGCGGCGTTGAGCTCGTCCAGCCTGCGCTTGGCGTCGGCGTGGGCGGCGACGACCAGATCAGCGAGGATTTCGGCCTCGCCCGCGACCATCAGACTGTCGTCGATGACGATGCCGGTGATCTCGCCCGCGCCCTTGAGGTACACGGTGACCAGACCGCCGCCGGACGTGCCCGAGGCGGTGGTGTCGGCCATCTTCGCCTGGGCGTCCTGCAGACGCTGCTGCATCACCTGGGCCTGCTGCATCAATGCGTTGAGGTCTTTCATGGCCCCTAGATAAGCCCTTCGTGGCGCGCGCGACAGGGGGTGTGGCGACCGCTGTCCCGTCGATCATGGCTATTTGTAACAGTATTTGTGCCGGACCCTCTTCCCTCGACCGGCGGGGTGCTTATTTAGAATTCGCTGCTGTTGCAGTTACCAACAAGGAGGGTTCACCCCATGGCTTTCGATTCCCTGATCGTCCGCGACCGTCCGCTGTCCGATGGCGCTCTGGCCCAGCTGTTCACCGAGGCGCGCAGCCGCAACGCCTGGACCGACCGTCCGGTGTCGGACGACCTGCTGCGCCAGCTCTACGACCTGACCAAATTCGGCCCGACGGCGGTCAACGCCACGCCGGCCCGCTTCCTGTTCCTGACCTCGCCCGAGGCCAAGGCGCGCCTGGCCCCATACATGGCCGAGGCCAATCGCGAAAAGACCCTGCAGGCCCCGGTCAATGTGATCATCGGCCACGACCTCGGCTTCGCCGAGACCCTGCCGGTCCTGTTCCCCCACGCCCCGGGGGCCAAGGACTGGTTCGCCGATCCCGCCGCGGCGCGCGAGACCGCCTTCCGCAACGGATCGCTGCAGGGCGGCTATTTCCTGCTGGCGGCCCGGGCGCTCGGCCTCGACGTAGGCCCCATGTCGGGCTTCGACGCCGCCGGCGTGAAGGCCGAGTTCCTCGCCGATGGGGCGGTGGAGCCGAACTTCATCGTCAACCTCGGTTACGGCACGGAAGAGAACCTGTTTCCGCGCTCGCCGCGGTTGACCTTCGAGGAAGCGGCGCGGATTCTGTAGCGACGGCCGAGATCGGCGCGTCCGAAAGCGG
>JBBRFV010000042.1:0-11437 GCA_038241335.1 Caulobacterales bacterium
GCCGCGCCGAAGGCCCTGGCGTCGAGGCCGGGGTTCACATGGGTCAGGCGGCGCGGCATTTCGCGTCCGCGCCAGGTCTTGAACCACAGGTCGGTCGGGCTGGTCAGGGAATCCCGGGCGAAGACGAAGCCCGAGGGCGTCTGGACGAAGGCCGAGACATGGCCCTCGCCGGTCAGCGGCGTGACGTTTCCGTTGCGGACGTCGATGGAGAACAGGCGGCTCTGACCGACGTCGCCGGCGGTCGTGTACAGGGTGCGGCCGTCGCGCGACCACTGCAGACCGTCGGCCGAGCGATCCCAGTTCGCCGCGACCTGGCGGGTCTGGCCGGTGGCGACGTCGCGCAGGAAGATCCCGAATTTGTCGGCCTCGAAGCCCGGGCGGGCCATGGCGCGATAGGCCAGGGTCTTGCCGTCCGGGGAATAGACGGGGCCGGTGTCCCAGGCGTCATTGGCGTCGGTCAGGTTGTCGAACGCGCCGTCACCGGACAGGCCGTGGGTCTGGAACAGGTCGAAATTGGTGCTCCACGGCTCGCTGTGTCCGGCGACGCGGGCCGAGAAGACCACCGACTGGCCGTCGGGGGCGAAGGTGAATTCACTCTCGTCGCCGAAGGGCTTGGAGGGGGTGTCGCCGTCGAAGCCCTTGGTGACCCAGACCGCGTCGCCCGAACCGTGGCCGTCGGCGCCGATGGACTGGACAAACAGATGGTTCTGCGTCCCGTCCGCCCAGGCGTCCCAGTGGCGCACGAACATGCGGTCGTAGACCTGGCCGTTTTCCTTGTGCTCGGCGTTGGTCCTGATGCGGTCGACGGTGCAGGCCAGGTCGGCGCAGCCCGGATAGACGGCCAGCGACACGGCCACCCGGTCGGCGCCCGGGCTCAGGCGGTAGGCGTTGACGTCGAGCGGCAGGTTGGTGACCTGAACCGCGTCCGTGCCGTCGGCCTCGGCCCGCCACACCTGGCTCGATCCCGACTTGCCCGACAGGAAGAACATCTTGCCGTCGGAACCCCAGCGCACCGTGTTGGCGTCGCCGTCGTTCAGCGACAGCTTCACCGCGGCGACGTCCTGATGCTGCAGGTCCATCATGTAGAGCGCCGAGGCGCGGCGGTTGGCGGCCACGTCCGTGGTGGTCAGGGCGTAGACCAGCCAGCGGCCGTCCGGCGACACCTGCGGATCACCCAGCCGGTTGGCCACGATCATGTCGCGATAGGTGAAGGGCGCGGCGGCGGGCCGGGCGGCGTCGGGTTGGGCGGCGTCGGCCGGCGGCGGCGTCGCGACCGCGGCGGTCGCGTCCGCGGGCGGGACGACGGGTCCAGCGGCCAGGGCGGGCAGGGCGGCGGAAAGCGCGAGCGCGGCGCAGGCGCCGGCGAGCAGGGTGCGGTGACGCATTGGGGGTTTCCTCGTGAACCTTCTTGGGCGCTGGCGTAGCACCGCGCGCGGCGGGGCGGAAGTTGCGCCGACAGTTGCTTGCGAGAGGTGAACGAACGTCGCACTCTGCGCCGTCGCACGACAGAGGAGCCGACCCGTGATCGAGATGGTGATCGACGCCCGCCGCAAGGATCTGGGCGGGTTCGAGGTCGGACGGGTGTTGCCCTTCCATGCGCGTCGCATGGTCGGCCCTTTCATCTTCCTGGACCAGATGGGTCCGGCCGAGTTCGCCCCCGGGGCCGAGGCCATCAACGTCCGGCCGCACCCGCACATTGGCCTGTCGACCCTGACCTATCTGTTCGAGGGCGAGATCATGCACCGGGACAACACCGGCGTGACCCAGGCCATCCGCCCCGGCGAGGCGAACTGGATGACCGCCGGCAAGGGCATCGTCCATTCCGAGCGCACCGATCCGAAGATGAGATCAAGCGGCGGGCCGATGCACGGCATGCAGGCCTGGATCGCCCTGCCGACCGAGGTCGAGGACTGCGATCCCTCGTTCGGCCACTACGCCGGGCCGGACCTGCCGGCCTATGAGAACGCCGGCCTGTTCGCGCGTCTGGTGGCGGGCGAGGCCTATGGCGCCTCAGCCCGGGTCAAGACCGCCTCGCCGATGTTTTACGTCCACTGGGAGCTGGCCGAGGGCGTCCGCACGACGCCGCCTCCCGGCAAGGGCGCCGGCGGCCACAGCGAGCGCGCCCTCTATGTCGCCAAGGGCGAGATCGAGATCGGGGACCGCGCCTTCCACGAGGGCCAGATGATCATCCTCGAGCCGACGGCCGAGCCGACCATCAAGGCGCTGAAGGCCTCCACTGTCATGGTGCTGGGCGGCGAGCCCGTCGGCCCGCGTGTGATCTGGTGGAATTTCGTCTCCTCGTCCCAGGCCAGGATCGACGCCGCCAAGGCCGATTGGAAGGCCGGCCGCATGGCCCTGCCGATGGACGACGACAAGGAATTCATCCCCCTGCCCGACGCGCCTTCGACGCCGGAGCCGGCGCCGGGCGAGGTGAAGCCGGAACCGACACACCCGGTGTAGCGGTCTTGAACGAACGGCCGGGGACCCGATCTAGCGGGGCATGACCGCATTCTCCGTTCTCGACCTGTCGCCCATTGTCGAGGGCGGCGACTCCCGCCGGGCGCTGCAGGAAACCACCCGCTACGCCCAGGCCGCCGAACGGCTGGGCTTCACCCGCTTCTGGCTGGCGGAACACCACAACATGCCCGGCATCGCTTCTGCCGCGACGGCGGTGGTGCTGGCCCATGTGGCGGCGGCGACGCGATCCATCCGTGTGGGCTCGGGCGGAGTCATGCTGCCCAACCACGCGCCGCTGGTCATCGCCGAACAGTTCGGCACGCTGGAGGCCCTGCATCCCGGTCGCATCGACCTGGGCCTCGGTCGCGCGCCGGGCACGGACGGCGAGACGGCGCGGGCGCTGCGCCGCTATTTCGAGGCCGCCGACCAGTTTCCCCGCGACGTGATGGAGTTGCAGGCCTTCCTGGCCCCCGCCGTCGAAGGTCAGCGGGTGTCGGCCTGGCCGGGGCAGGGCTCGAACGTGCCGATCTGGCTCTTGGGCTCCAGCCTGTTCAGAGCCGAACTGGCCGCCCATCTGGGCCTGCCCTTCGCCTTCGCCAGCCATTTCGCGCCAGAGCTTCTGCTGCCGGCGCTGAAGACCTACCGCGATGGTTTCCGACCGTCGAAACAGCTGGATGCGCCCTACGCCGTGGCGGCGATCAATGTCTTCGCCGCGGACACCGACGAGGCGGCCCGGCGACTGTCGACCTCGATGCAGCAGTCTTTCGCGGCCGTGGTGACGGGCAAGCCCGGCCGGTTGAAGCCGCCGGTCGATGATATCACGACGGTTCTGGACGCGCGCCAGCTGGCGGCGGTCGAGAGCCGGCTGACCTGGGCGGCCATCGGCGGACGCGAGACGGTGCGGGCGAAACTGGCCGAATTCGTCGCCCTGACCGGGGTGGACGAGGTCATGGTCACGGGGATGGTGTTCGACATGGAGGCGCGTGTCCGCAGCCTGGAGGTCACGGCCGAGGCGGTGGCCGACCTTTAGCCACTCCGGGCATTCGCAGGAATTCGAGCAACAGGCGGGTCACCTCGTCCGCGCGCTCCTGCTGGATCCAGTGGCCGGCGGCGGGAACGACGACCTGCATTCTCAGATCCGGCGCCCAGTCCTTCAGCGCGACCTCGTGCTGACCGGCGTAGTGGCGAACGGGATCGCGCTCTCCCACCACGAAGGCGGCCGGCACGCGGATCAGCGCGTCCTGCAGATGCGCGGTCAGCGCCCAGTTGCGGTCAAGGCAGCGATACCAGTCGACCGGCCCCTTGAAGCCGCCGACCGTAAAGGCGTCGACGTATTCGCGAAAATGCGTCTCGCTCATCCACGGCGGCCGGGTCGCGTCCCCGGGCACGGTGGAGATGAAGGTCTCGCCCTCCGGAATGAAGCCGGTCGACTGCCGTCCGTCGGGCGTCGCGCCGTCATAGGCGTAGAAGGCCTTGCGCAGGGCGGTCGCCGGATCTGCCTCGAACACCTGATGCGCGTCCGCGGCCAGAAACCGGCTGATGTAGAGGTCGCCGCGACCGAGGCGTTTCGAGATCGCGGCCATGGCGGCGGTCGGCGGCCCTTTCGGCCGGCGGGGCTGGAACGGCACCGACAGACCGAACACCGCGCGGAACAGGTCGGGCCGCATCAGCGCGCAGTGCCAGGCGACCGGCGCGCCCCAGTCGTGGCCGACCACCACGCAGGAGGTGTCGCCCAGCGCCCGCACCAGATCGACCATGTCGCCGACCAGATGCAGGATGGAATAGTCCGCTGTATCGTCAGGCCTGTCCGTCCCGCCATAGCCGCGCATGTCCGGCGCGACCGCGTGGAAACCGGCGGCGGCCAGCGCCTCGACCTGGGCGCGCCAGCTGACCCCCAGTTCGGGGAAGCCGTGGATCAGCAGCACGAGCGGGCCGGAGCCGGCCTCGAGGATCTGCTGCTTCAGGCCGTCGGTCTGGATCTGTCGGGTTTGCATGACCCCAAGGGACCACCGTCCCGCTCAGGTCGCAAGGCTACAGCGCTACGCCCGTGGTGCGCATGATCTCGGCGCGGAGTTCGGGCATGCCGTCGCCCTTTTCCGCCGAGGTGACGATCACCGCCGGATAGGCCGCGCCGCGCTTGGAGACGCCCTTCAGCGTCTCGGCCTGGACCTTTTCGGCCTCGCCCCTCTTGAGCTTGTCGGCCTTGGTCAGGATGATCTGGTAGCTGACGGCGGCGAGGTCCAGCGCATCCAGGGCCTCGTCGTCGACCTTCTTCAGCCCGTGGCGGGCGTCGATCAGCAGATAGACCCGCTTCAGCGTCACCCGGCCGCGCAGATAGTCGCGGCCCAGGTCCTGGAATTTCCGCACCGTCGACTTGGAGGCCTTGGCCCAGCCGTAGCCGGGCAGGTCGACCAGCCGCATCTTGCCGTCCAGATCAAAGAAATTGACCTCGCGCGTCCGGCCCGGCTCGTTCGAGGCCCGGGCCAGCTTGTGCATGCCGACCAGGCCGTTGATCAGGCTGGACTTGCCGACGTTCGACCGGCCCGCGAAGGCGACCTCGGGCAGGTCCGGATCGGGCAGTTGCTCGATCTTGGCGCAGCCCATGACGAAGGTCGCCGGGCGCGCGAACAGGATGCGGGCCTGCTCCAGCGCTTCGGGGGTGAAGTCGTCCAACTCAGGCCTTCGCCTTGCGCAAGCGCGCGATCAGGGTGTCGATCGGGTTTTCCGCGTGATAGCGGCGCATGATCACATACTGCTGCACGGCCGTCAGGATGTTGCTCCACGAATAGTAGAGCAACAGGCCGGCGGCCAGCGGCGCCATCAGGAAGGTGAACAGCAGCGGCATGAACTGGAACATGCGGCGCTGGACCGGATCGGTCGCCGGCGGGTTCATCGACATGGTCAGCCACATGGTCGCGGCATAGGCGATGGCCAGCACGCCGACGTGCAGATTGCCGTCCAGCAGGCCGCCGATTATCGGGGTGTGCCCCGGGTTCCACGGGATCAGGCCGAACAGGTTCCATATCGTCGAGGTGTCGCGCGACGACAGGTCCTGGAGCCAGCCAAAGAAGGGCGCATGCCGCATCTCGATGGTGACCGTCAGCATCTTGAACAGCGAATAGAAGACCGGGATGGTCAGCAGACTGGGCAGGCAGCCGGCCACCGGATTGACCTTTTCGCGCTTGAACAGCTCCATCGTCTCGACCTGCTTTTTCTGCGGATCGTCCGGATATTTCTCGTTCAGCGCGTCCATTTTGGGCTTGAGCAGCCGCATCTTCGCCGCCGCCTCGCCGCTCTTGTTGGCCAGCGGGAAGGTGACGAGCTTGATGATCACGGTCAGCGCCAGGATGGCGAGGCCGAAATTTCCGATCAGGCGGTACAGGAACTCGACCAGCCTGAAGACCGGCCGGGTCAGGAACCACATCATCCCCCAGTCGATGGCGTAGACGAAGCGCGGCAGGTGCAGGCTGTCCTGATAGCCCTGCAGGATTTCGTTCTTCTTGGCGCCGGCGAACAGGCGCTGGGTTTCGGTGATCTCGCGGCCGGGGTTGATCGTTCGGGTCTGGCCCAGCATGCGCGCCGTGTGAACATCATAGCTGGCGGCATCGCGGACGCGGAACTCGGCGGTGACAGGCTCTTTCTGGTCCGGGATCAGCGCCGAGAGCCAGTATTTGTCGGTGATGCCGAGCCAGCCTCCGGTGGTGGCGTGGGTCTCGCGCGGCTTCTTCTCCCAGGCTTTGTATTTGATCTGCTGGGTCGCGAATTTGCCGTCCTGGCCGAAGGTGCCGATGGCGCCCTCATGCACCAGGGCGCTCTGGCGGCCCAGCGAAGGCGGGATGCCCTGACGCTCGATCGAACCGTAGGGAGCGATGGTGATCGGCGCGGCGCCGAAATTGGCGACCGTGTCCTTCAGGGTGAAAACGAATTGGTCGTCGATGGAGATCAGACGGGTGAAGCGCAGGCCCGCGCCGTTGTCCCACGTCAGGGTGACCGGGGTCGTCGGCGTCAGGATCGCGCCCGAGGTCAGGCGCCACAGGGTGGCCGGGCCGGGCACGCCGCCGGGCACATTGGGGCCCGTCCAGCCGAACTGGGCCAGATAGGCGTGCTCCATGCCTTCGGGACGGAACATCTCGACCGGCGGGGAATCCGCCGCCAGGGTCTCGGAATACCGGGTCAGGAACAGGTCGTCGATACGGCCCCCCACCAGCGACAGCGAGCCCTTCAGGTTCGACGTCTGGATCGGCACCCGCGGAGCCGTGCCGAGAGCGGCGCGGCGATCGGACACGAAGACCGGCGCGGTCGGCGCGCCGGCGACCGGCGCGGTGACCGAAGCCTCTGCTGCGGCGGCCTGGGCGGCGCGCTTCTTGTCCGTCTCCGGCTTCAGCACGAAGGTGCTGTAGGCGAACAGCATGATGACAGCGATGACCACGAAGATGATCGTGTTGCGGCTGTTGTCTTGAGGAGGCATGGAGGTCAGTGATCCTGGCCGGCGTTCGCGCGGGGCGCGCCATGGGTCGAGGGCGGAGCTTGGGGCGCCGGCCGCGGGGTCGCCAGCCTTGTAAGCGCCGATTTCACGTCGTCAAGCAGACGGTCCCAAGGGCGGTCCGCCGTGCCCATGCGGGCGATGAAGACATAGTCGCTGCCGGCCTCCGCCAACAGGGGGGCCATGGCCCGCGCGGCCTCGCGCAGGCGGCGTTTGGCGCGGTTGCGGATCACCGCTCCACCGACCTTGCGCGTGGCGGTGAAGCCGAGCCGCACGACGGGATTTTCGTCGCGCCGGTCCAGCCGCTGGACCACCACCGCGCCACGGGCCTCTGAAACGCCTTTCGCGGCCGCCAGAAACTGGGGCCGCGAAGTCAGACGCTCGATTTTGAGAGGGTCGCTCATGCGCCCGGTCGGGCGCCGACGATCAGGCCGTCAGGCGCTTGCGGCCCTTGGCGCGGCGGCGCTGAACGATCTTCTGTCCGTTCTTGGTGGCCATCCGCGAACGGAAGCCGTGACGGCGCTTGCGCACGAGTCGCGACGGCTGATAGGTCCGCTTCACGTTCGGCTCCTGGGACTGAAAACAAATGGGCGGCGGAAAGACGTCCGTCGCGGGAAGGGCGGGCGTATAAGCGGCGGGGCTTCCGGTGTCAACGGCGACGGCCCCTCGGCGGAGAGACAATGAACCGGTTCAAACGCTTTGCGCCTCTGATCGTACTGGCCGGCGTCATCGTCCTGATCTTCGCCATGGGCTGGAACCGCTATCTGTCGCTCGACACCCTGCGCGACCACGGGGCCCAGTTCCACGCGTTCAAGGACGCCCACTACATCCTATGCCTGCTGATCCTGATGGCCGTGTTCGCCGTCCTGACGGCCAGCGTGGTGCCGGGCGTCTTCTTCGTCACCATCACGGCCGGCTATCTGTTCGGCCCCTGGGTCGGCGGGGTTTCGACCTCGATCGCGGCCACCGTGGGCGCCCTGATCGTCTATGCGGTCGCCCGCTCGGCCTTGGGCGAGGCGCTGCGGCGCAAGGCCGAGCGCGACAAGGGCATGATGCAGAAGGTCTGCAACGCCATCGACAAGGACACCTTCTGGTATGTGCTGGCCTCGCGCCTGGCCGTGGTCGTCCCCTTTCACATGATCAATGTCGCGGCGGGGATCATGGCGGTCCGGCTGGGGCCCTACACCGTGGCCACGGTCATAGGCCTGCTGCCGGCTCACATCATTTACTGCTGGATCGGCGCGCGGCTGAACGAACTGCTGAAGACCAACCCGAACCCGGACTTCCAGGCTCTGTTCGGCCAGTTCTGGGCCCCGATGCTGGGCGTCTTCGTCCTGGCCGTGGTCCTGCCTTTCGCCCTCAAGGGCGCGCAGGCCGCCTTCGTGACCCGGAAAGCCGTCTGATGCCGGCGGCCGTTGGCCTGCGATTTGCGTTGGGCGACGCATGAGCCTCACGCCATCCCCGGTGCGATCCCGCCTGAGCGTCCTGCGCGCGCGTGTCGGCCTGCCGGCCGACTGGCGCGAGCGGCTGCAGATCCATGCCCCGGACGCCCTGGCTTGGCGGCTGTTGCTGCTGACCGTCTTCTTCACCCTCGCGGTCGAGATCCTGATCGTCGCGCCCAGCGCCGCCAGCTTCCACGAGCGCTGGCTGCGCGACCGGTTGCAGTCGGCCGAACTGGTCTCGGTGGCGGTCGAGGCCCTGCCCTTTTCGACGGTTGAGGACGCCACAGCGGAACAGCTGCTGCGCATCGGCGGGGCCCAGGCGGTGGTGGTCGTCGACCACGGGGTGCGCAGGCTGTTGCTGCAGGCTCCCAACCTCCCCCGCACGCCCGACCTGATCGACCTGCGCCGCCAGCGTCCGATCACGCGGATGATCGACCCATGGCGCACCCTGTTCGGTCACCCGGACCGATCGATCCGGGTCCAGGCCCGGCCGCTCTATCGCTCAGGCGATTTCGTCGAGGTGCTGGTCCCCGCCCAGCCGCTGAAACTGGCGCTGAGGGCCTTCCTGCTCAACAGCCTGCTGATGTCGCTGCTGATTTCCGTGGTCGCGGGCGGCCTGCTCTATGCCGGTCTGGCCTTCCTGGTGCTGCAGCCGCTGCGCCGGGTGACCCGCTCGATCGAACATTTCGCCCTGGAGCCCGAGACAGAGGGCGAGCCGCCCAGCGACCGGCGCGACGAGATCGGCCGGGTCGAGCGCGAACTGGCCCGGATGCAGGACGAGGTGCGCCAGTCCCTGCGTTCGCGCGCCCGGCTGGTCGCGCTGGGCGAAGCGGTGGCCAAGATCAACCACGACCTGCGTAACATGCTGACCTCGGCCCAGATCGCCTCCGAGCGTCTGGCGTCCTCGGCCGATCCGCAGGTGGCCAAGGCCCTGCCCCGGCTGGAGCGGGCGCTGGGCCGGGCGGCGGCCCTGTCGCGCAATGTGCTGGAGTACGGTCGCAGCGAGGAGCCGGCGCCGGTCAAGGTCCGCATACCTCTGGCCCCCGCCGTGCTGGCCGCCGCCGAGGACGCCGGCCTGACCCCGGAGGGCGTACGGCTGGTCAAGGCTGTCCCGCCGCGCTTCGCCGTTCACGCCGACGCCGACCAGCTGCATCGCATCCTGGTCAATTTGATGAAGAACGCTCGACAGGCGATCGAGGGCGACGCGGCGCGCGGCGACCACGGCCCCCGCGTGATCACCGTCTCGGCCGAAAGCGATGATGGTCACTGCCTCATCCACATCGCCGACAACGGCCCCGGCATCCCGCCGCGTCTGTCGGAAAAACTGTTCGAACCCTTCGTCAGCGGCCGCGACTCGGCCGGGACCGGTCTGGGCCTGACCATTTCCCGAGAACTGGCCGCGCTGCACGGCGGGGCCCTGACCCTGGTGGACACCGGACCGCAGGGGACGACCTTCGCCCTGCGCCTGCCGCATTGATTGGCGCCAAATCCCCGGACCGGCGTTATGTCCCCGGACTCATCGAGACGGCCGCTTCAGGCCGCCTCACGATCGCACAGGAGAAGCCGGAATGATCCGCACCGCCTTGACCGTCGCCGCAGCCGCAACCCTGCTGGCCGGCGCCGCCCTCGCCCAGACCGCGTCGAAGACGGCCCCCCACGATCCGCAGTCGCCCGACATGCAGGCCTATCTGCAGGCCCGCGGCGAGACCTATTCCCGCGCCCCGGACTCCGAGCAGAACCCGGCGGAGGTGGCCACGACCGCCAAGCTGAACGCCTCTGTCGTCGCCCATAACGACGACGCCGAGCGCTCGGAGCAGGAAAGTCAGGCCGCGCACGATTCAGCGGCCGCGCGGATCGACGCTGAGGCCCGGGATCAGGAGGCGCGCTACGCCACCGCCCGGGCGGAATACGAGGCCAATGTCCGCGCCGCCGAGGCCGCCCGCGCCGATTACGACCGGGCCCAGGCGACCTGGGAAGGCTTGATCCGCGCCTGCGAGGCCAGCGGCCGGCGCGATTGCCGGACCCCCGCGCCTTACTGATCCCGGAGGCGATTGCGCCGCTCCCCGCAGCGTGAGAGCCTGAGCGCTCCCATCCGGGGGCGGGAAGTGGTCATGACAGACGGCGCCATCGACGCAGCGGACGCGACGCCGGTCGATCCCCATGCCGACCGGACGCTTCCGGGCGGGCGCACCGACGTGTGGCGTCATCCCGTCTGGGTGCGGATCGGTCACTGGCTCAACGTCACGGCCGTGATTGTCCTGCTGATGAGCGGATTGAACATCCTCGCGGCCCATCCGCATCTCTACTGGGGGCTTCGCTCGACCTTCGCCGATCCGCTGGCCGACATCCCGAAGATTCCCGACTGGGCCATGATCCCGACCGGCCGCAACCTCGCGGTGGCGCGGCACTGGCATTTCCTGTTCGCCTGGATTTTTGTCGCCAACGGCCTGCTGTATCTCGTGATCGGTTTCGCCACCGGGCGGTTCGGCCGCCGCCTGTGGCCGACCGTGGCCGACCTGAAAGGGTTCTGGCCCTCGGTGGTCGAGCACGCGCGGCTGCATTTCCCCAAGGACGACGAGGCGCGGACCTATAATGTCATCCAGAAGCTGACCTATGTCGCCATGGTGCTGGTCGTGCTGCCGATGATGCTGGTCACCGGCCTGTCGATGTCGCCGGGGTTCAACGCCATCGGCGGCGTCCTGCTGGACCTGATGGGCGGGCGGCAGTCGGCCCGGACCCTGCATTTCATCTCGGCCGCCCTGATCGTCGGCTTCATCGTCGTCCACGTCGCCCTGGTGTTCTGGACCGGCTTCTTCAACAACATGCGGGCCATGATCACCGGCCGGTTCGTCATCGAGCCGTCGAAACCCGAGCCGCCGCACACCGAAGACGGAGACGCCTCATGAACCGCCGCCGCTGGCTGACCGGCGCCCTGGCGCTGGCGGGCGCGACCCTCGCCGCCTGCGGTCGCGTCGGCGACCGGGTGAGCGAACAGGCGCGGCGCATGGGCGAGGGTCTGACCCGCCGCACCCAGAGGCTGCTGATCCCCCGCGAG
>JBBRFV010000043.1:0-11345 GCA_038241335.1 Caulobacterales bacterium
CAGGCAGACGAAGGCCAGCGCTCCGGCGAGGCGTTTCATCGGTGTCTGGCTGCGGGACGCGGCTGCGGCGGTCATCCCGCAACCCTAGCGGGCCGAAACGGTCTCGGGAAAGCCTATCGCGTACCAGGCGTAGGATCGTCGCCGGGGCTCGAAGCCGGAGGCTGGGCCCATTCGCCGCGCCATGTGTAGGACAGGGCGACGCAATGCCGGTAGCTGCCGTCCGCCCATCGCCCCACGGCATGGACCTTCAGCGCCCGGCCCAGCCGGACGCGACCCAGCACCAGCCAGGCCTCGTCGCTGCCGGGACACAGGGCGCTCGAGAGGGCGCGGCCGTTGCCTTCGCGCGAGACGGCGTAGATCGCCGTTTCGGCCGAACCAGCGGGCAGGACGTTGCGCACCGCATCGGGTCCGCCGCGCCGGATGTCGGCCTGCCCCCGATGCGAGGTCGAGATGATCCGGCGCACGCTGATGGCGCCAAACAGGCCGCGATCGGCCTCCAGCGTGACGCCCCGCGTCAGGGCCTGGGTGACCCGGTCGGCGGCGTCATAGGCCAGATAGCGGGTTTCGGCCGCCGCCGGTCCGGCGACGGCGGCGAAGGTCAGGAGAGCGATCAGGAAACGGCGCATGCGATCTGATCTCCGACAGGTAAGGCGAAAAGGCGGCGCTTGCGCGCCGCCCCCGCTTCGGTCTCATCGCTCCGGAGCAGACTAGTCCAGCGTGCGCTTGATCTCTTCGACCGTGAAGCACTCGATGTAGTCGCCGGCCTTGATGTCCTGGAAGCCCTGGAAATGCATGCCGCACTCCTGGCCCGACGGGACCTCGTTGACCTCGTCCTTGAAGCGCTTGAGCGTCGTGAGCGTGCCCAGCTCCAGCACCACCACGTCGTCGCGGATGATGCGGACCTTGGCGCCCTTGCGGACCACGCCCTCCGCCACCCGGCAACCGGCGATCTTGCCGGTCTTGGAGATGTCGAAGACCTGCAGCACCTGGGCGTTGCCGAGGAAGGTTTCGCGTTGCAGCGGGGCCAGCATGCCCGAGAGCACGCCCTTCATGTCGTCCAGCAGGTCGTAGATGATCGCGTAGTAACGGATCTCCACGCCCTCGCGCTCGGCCAGGTCGCGGGCCTGTTTCGAGGCGCGGACGTTGAAGCCGAGGATGGGCGCGCCGGCCGACTTGGCCAGTTGCACATCGCTCTCGGTGATGCCGCCGGCGCCCGACATGACAGTGCGGGCGCGGACCTCGTCGTTGCCCATCTTGTCGAGCGAGCCGACGATGGCTTCGGCCGAACCCTGGACGTCGGCCTTGATGATGACCGGCAGTTCCGAGACCTTCTTGGACTGGAGCTTGGACATCATGTCGACCAGCGAGACCTGGTTGATGCCGCCGGTCGCCTTTTCGCGCTTCAGGCGGTCGCGGTATTCGGTCAGTTCGCGAGCGCGAGCCTCGCTCTCGACCACGGCGAGCGGCTCGCCGGGGCTGGGGGCCTCGTCGAGGCCGAGGATCTCGACCGGAACCGACGGACCGGCTTCAGTCAGTTGTTCATTGCGCTCGTTCAGCAGGGCGCGAACCTTGCCCCAGGCCGAGCCGGCCACGACGATGTCGCCGCGCTTCAGGGTGCCGCGCTTGACCAGGACGGTGGCGACCGGGCCGCGACCCTTGTCCAGCTTGGCCTCGATGACCACGCCTTCAGCCGAGCGTTCCGGATCGGCCTTGAGGTCCATGACCTCGGCCTGCACCAGGATGGCGTCGATCAGACCCTCGAGGTTGGTGCGATTCTTGGCCGACACCTCGATGATCTGCGTGTCGCCGCCCAGGCTTTCAGCGATGACTTCGTACTGCAGCAGTTCGTTGACGACCTTCAGCGGATTGGCGTCCGGCTTGTCGATCTTGTTGACCGCCACGATGATCGGGGCGTTGGCCGCCTTGGCGTGCTGGATGGCCTCGATCGTCTGCGGCATGACGCCGTCGTCGGCGGCAACGACCAGAACCACGATGTCGGTGACGTTGGCGCCGCGGGCGCGCATCGCCGAGAAGGCGGCGTGGCCCGGGGTGTCCAGGAAGGTCACGCGGTCGTCGTTGGGCAGGCGGACCTGGTAGGCGCCGATATGCTGGGTGATGCCGCCGGCCTCGCCCGCAGCCACGTCGGTGGTGCGCAGCGCGTCGAGCAGCGAGGTCTTGCCGTGATCGACGTGGCCCATGATGGCCACGACCGGTGCGCGGGGCGTGGTCGCCTCGTCATCGATCGCGTCGGACAGGAAGCCCGTCTCGACGTCGGACTCGGAGACGCGGCGCACGGCCATGCCGAACTCCTCGGCCACCAGTTCGGCGGTGTCGGAATCGATCACGTCGTTGATCTTCATCATCAGGCCTTGACGCATCAGGAATTTGATGATGTCGACGCCGCGAACAGCCATCCGGTTGGACAGTTCCTGCACGGTGATGACGTCGGGAATGACGACTTCGCGCGCGGCCTTGGGCGCGTCGGTGGAGCCGCCCTTGCGCTTTTCCTTCTCGCGTTCGCGGGCCCGGCGAACCGAGGCGAGCGAGCGCATCCGCTCGGCGGCGTCCTCGTCGCCGCCGGCGACGGCCTGGATGGTCAGGCGGCCTTCACGGCGCTTGGGCTCACCGCGGGTGCGGCTGACGGCCTTGCCGGCGTCGGAGAAACGCTTGTCGCGATCATCCTCGGGCTTGAGCGGACGGGCGAAACCGCCGCCGGGCGCGCGGCTGGGCCGGGAGACTTCGGCCTGGGCGGGCGGGGCGTTCGGCGTCGGACGGCCGCCGGGGCCGGTGCGCGGACCCGGACGGGCGGCGCCCGGCGCGGGGCGCGGGGTCAGGGCCGAATAGCGGACCGGCTCGGCCGGACGGCCGGCGGCGCCCTGCGGGCGAGCCGGAGCGGCGCGGTCGGAATAGTTGCGTTCGCCGCCGCCCATGGCTTCTTCACGGGCGGAACGACCGCCGAAGGCGGGACCGACCGGCGCGGCGCGGGATGGATTGCCCGGCTTGGGCGTCCGCTGGCCGAAATTGACCACCGGACGCGCGGGGGGCGTGGGCCGGGGCGCGACCGGAGCGGGGGCGGGCGTCGGGGCGACGGCCTCGACGGGCGCGGGGGCGGGTTCGGGCGTCGCGGGCTTGGCCGGTTCAGCCTTGGCCGGCGCGACCTTGGCGGTCTTGGTCGGCGCGGGCGCGGCGGCGGTCAGCTTGACGGCTTCCGAGCGCGCCGCCTCGGCGGCGGCGCGCGCGGCGGCGGCCTCGGCCTGGGCGGCGCTGGCGGCGCGTTCGGCGGCGGCGGCCTGGTCGCGAGCGGCGGCGTCGCGGCGAGTGCGTTCGGCGGCAGCGGCCTCTTCACGCTCGGCGTTCTGGCGAGTGGCCAGTTCGATGGCGCGACGGCGGGCTTCCTGCTCGGAGGCCGACAGATTGCCGACGTCGGGCGCGGTCGGGCGCGGCGTCTGGGGCGCGGCGGGCGCGCCCTCGGTCTTCGGACGCGCGACGTCGAAGCCCTGCGGACGCTGATGGCCCGGCACGGCGCCGACGCGGCGCTTGGTCTCGACCACCACCGTCTTGGTGCGGCCGTGGCTGAAGCTCTGGCGCACGGTGCCGGTCGAAACCGATCCCGCAGTCCGGGGCTTCAGGCTCAGCGGCGCCCGCGGTCCGGTCTGGGACGGGGTCCCGGTCGGAGTCTGGCCGCCCTGCGCCGCCGCGCCGTCGTTGGTCTTGTCGTTCTCGTCAGTCATCCGGTCGCTTTACTCGGGACGGCGGAAGGACCCGCCGTCATCTCGTTCAAACACAAAAAGCCGCGCGTCGCCCCGCCCCCGTCAGGGAGCAGAACCCCGCCCGTCCAAATCCTTGTTCGGGGCTCCAGCCGCCTCGTCGCCCCACTGCGGGGGCGTCAACGGTCGAAATCCCGCCAGTCGCTCGACCTCAAAGGTCCAGCGATCGGCCCGCCCGCCCTCAAGCAGGACGGCGTGTATCGCATTTTCCAGCCCGAGGGCCAAACTCAAATCGTCCGCGCTGAAAGCCCCGCAGACTTTCGGGCGCGGCGTCATGTGTTTCGCCAGCGAAAGCAGCTTGCCGCGGCCGTCGGCGGATCCGTCCGCCGCCTCGATGATCCACGCAGCCTTGCCCGACCGCACATTGGCCAGGGACTTCTCGAAGCCCGAGATAAGCACGCCCTCGCGCCGGGCAAGCCCCAGCTGGTCCAGACAGCGGCGGAACAGCAGGCCTTCGACCAGCAGGGCGAGGTCGGGGGCGACCGAACCGTCCGGAGCGGCGACGAAGCGGATCAGGCGAGATTCGTCCATGACCTGGTGGGTGACCAGGTCGCGGCGTTCCCTATCGATCGTCGCTTCGCGCAGACTCATGAACGGTCAGGTCTCCCATCACGCGTCGGGGGTTTGTTCGGGGTCGCCGGCGGCGACCTCGTCGGCGTCTTCAGTCTCGGCTTCGTCCCCGGCGGCGTCCCCGGCGACGTCCTCAGTGACGGGGGCGTCGCCGAACACGGCGTCGGCGTCGTATTCGCCCTCGGCCAGCTCTTCCTCGTACTCAGGCTCCGGCTGCGGCAGTTCCGAGGCGTCGATCCAGCCGGCGGCCACGCGGGCCTGGAGGATCAGCATCTCGGCGGCTTCCTGCGCCAGGTTGAAGGATTCCAGAACGCCCGGGACCTTGGTCCGTTCGCCGTTCTTCACCTCATAACCGCCGCGGATCTCGTCGGTGGCCAGATCGGCCAGATCCTCGACGGTCTTCACCCCGCCCTCGCCCAGGGCGACGGCGATGGCGCCAGTGACGCCCGGCACGGCCATGACGCCGTCCTCGACGCCCAGTTCGACGCGTTTGGCGTCGAGGATGGCGGCCTGGCGGTCGAGGAAGTCGCGGGCGCGGGCCTGAAGCTCCTCGGCGGTGTCCTCGTCGAAGCCTTCGATGTCCGAGATTTCATAGGGTTCGACGAAGGCCAGATCCTCGACCGTGGCGAAGCCTTCGGAGACCAGCAACTGTGCGTTGACTTCGTCGACGTCCAGGGCTTCCTGGAACAGCGAGGTGCGCTCGGAGAATTCGCGCTGGCGGCGCTCGGAGTCCTGGGACTCGGTGATGATGTCGATCTGCCAGCCGGTCAGCTGCGAGGCGAGGCGCACGTTCTGGCCGCGACGGCCGATGGCCAGCGACAGCTGCTCGTCGGGCACCACGACCTCGACCCGGTCGGCTTCCTCGTCGAGCACCACCTTGGACACCTCGGCCGGGGCCAGGGCGTTGACGATGAAGGTGGGCTCGTCGTTGTTCCACTGGATGATGTCGATCTTTTCGCCCTGCAGTTCGGCGACGACCGCCTGGACGCGCGAGCCGCGCATGCCGACGCAGGCGCCGACCGGATCGATCGAGGAATCGTTGGACAGCACGGCCATCTTGGCGCGCGAGCCTGCGTCGCGGGCGGCGGCGCGGATCTCGATCACGCCGTCGTAGACCTCGGGCACTTCCTGGGCGAACAGCTTGGCCATGAAGCCGGGGTGCGAGCGCGACAGCATGACCTGCGGGCCCTTGGCCTCGGGACGGACGTCGTAGATGTAGGTGCGGATCCTGTCGCCGATGTTGAAGATCTCGCGCGGGATGGAGTCGTTGCGGCGCATGATGCCCTCGCCCCGACCCAGGTCGACGATGGTGTTGCCGTATTCGACGCGCTTGACGGTGCCGTTGACGATCTCGCCGACGCGGTCCTTGAACTCTTCGTACTGGTTGGCGCGCTCGGCCTCGCGGACCTTCCCGGTCACCACCTGGCGGGCCATCTGGGTCTGGACGCGGCCGAACTCGAACGGCGGCAGGGTCTCGACGTATTCCTTGCCGACGAAGGCCTCGGGATCGCGCTTGGAGGCGTCGGTCAGACGGACCATGGCCGAGTCGTTGAACTCTTCCAGCTCGTCTTCCGGCTGCCAGTCGTCGGCGACGATGGTGACGTGACGCGTCAGGGCCATTTCGCCCGACTTGATGTCGATCTTGGCGCGGATATCGTGATGAGCGCCGTAGCGCGACTTGGCGCCCTTCTGGATCGCCTCCTCGATCGCCTCAACGACGATCTCCTTGTCGATATTTTTCTCGCGCGCGACCGCGTCAGCGATCTGCAGCAGTTCGAGTCGGTTCGCGGAAACGCCGGCGACAGCCATGATCTAGTCCTCGGTCTCAGTAGAGTTGTCGTTTGGGTCTTCGGTATTTCTGGCGGCGCGCTTCTCGGCGCCCGCCTTCATCAGGTCGTCGGTCAACACCAGCTTGGCGTCGACCAGCCATTCGAAGGGGATCAGGGCGGTCTCGTCCTCGCCGTCCAGATCGATGGCGATATTCTCGCCGTCGATTCCGGCCAGAAGGCCCTTGAAGCGCTTGCGGCCCTCGATCATGCGATCGGTCTCGAGCCGCGCCTCATAGCCCTCGAACAGGTCGAAATCGCTCTGGCGTGTCAGGGGGCGGTCGACGCCCGGCGACGACACTTCCAGCAGATATTCGCCGTTGATCGGATCGGCGGCGTCGAAGATTTCCGACACGGCGCGGCTCAGACGGGCGCATTCCTCGACCGCGATGTCGTGATCGGTCGGGCGTTCGGCCATGATCTGCAGACGGCGGCGCAGCGTCCCGCCCATCAGGCGCACGCGCACGATGTCGAGGCCCAGGCTCTCGGCCACGGGTTCAATCAGCTCCAGCAGAGCACGGTCTTCTACGGTCTTGGCCTTCAAGGCTGGGTCCCGGACAAAACAAAAGCGGCTAGCCATCCAAGGCCGCCGCTTCAAACGGCGCCGTTGGACGCCGGTCTAACGATGTGGGAGGCCGTATAGACCGTCGGAAAAGGTTTGTCAGCCCTTCGAGCGAATCTCGCCCATCGTCGCCTGCAGATCCAACCAACTCATTGTCGCGGTGCTCCAGTTGGCCGCCCCATTGATCTGCTCATCGGGCGGGAAGGGCTCGTGATTAGCGCCGTTGAAGGCGACCCCTTCTGTGCTTTCGGTCGGTTCGAGGCGATAGTTGGGAGCCTTTCCCTTGCCGGTCACCCCGATCCGTAGACGGGTGTCTGGATTGTCGCGCCAAAGGGGGCGCATATTGCGCATAGCGCCAATCACAAAGTCTTCGGGCTTGTCCAATTTCTTGCGGATCGAAGCCAGCGTAGCGTCCCTAGCGATTGGGTTAGTGTGCGCCATAGTGATCCCCAGCGGCTATTCCCGCTGAAACTCTAGAAAGATCGGCGGCGTGTCGCCAAGTTTCTTCTCCTCATAGCGGGTGACCAGATGATCCGCCGGCGGCTGACGCCAGTCGTCGGCGTCCTGGGCCATCCAGGTCAGGCCGGGCGTGCGGCGAAACCGCTCCAGCGCCCAGTCGGCGTAGTCCTTCCAGTCGGTGACGAAGCGCAGCCGGCCGCCCGGCTTCAGCAGGCGGGCGACCTCGGCGGCGAACTCGTCCTGGACCAGACGGCGCTTGTTGTGCCGCGCCTTGTGCCAGGGATCGGGGAACAGGATCATCACCCGGTCGAGCGAGGCGTCGGGCAGGGCGGCCATGACGGCGCGGGCGTCGTCGGCGTGAAGGCGGACATTCTTCAGCCCGCCCTCGTCGATATGGCGCAGCGCCGAACCGACGCCGTTCAAAAAAGGCTCGCAGCCGATCATCAGCGCGTCCGGATGGCGGGCCGCCTGGCCGGCGAGATGCTCGCCGCCGCCGAAGCCGATCTCGAGCCAGACCTCGGCCGCTCCGGGCATCAAGGCTTGCGGATCGATCGGCCCGGCCGCCGGATCGGGCAGGGCCAGAGTCGGCAACAAGGTGTCGAACAGGGCCGCCTGACGCGGCTTGAGGGCGCGCGACTTGATGCGGCCGAACGACCGCAGGGGGCCGTGGGCGGAGGGGGGAGGAACGGACATGCGCGGGCTTATAGGCGCCCGCGCCCCGTCTGTCGCGTCGTCGCGTCTATTGCGGAGACGCCGTGGGCGACGGGCGCGGGACGGCGGGGGTCGGCGCGCTCACGGTCAAGGTGGAGCATACCTGATCGATGCGCTCGGCCAGCCGATGGTCCCCATCGCGCCCGGCCAGGGCTCGGGCTCCCGCACAGTCGCCGTGGTTGATCATTTCAGCAGCCCGCTGGGCCCGATGGAGGCGACGGGGGTTCTGGTTGTCGGAATTCTGACCGGTCTGGTCGTCCAGAGCGTGCTCGGACATCTGCTGTCCGAACCTCTCCATGCGGACGGCGCTTTCGGCGCGCATGGATGCGGCACTGGTGCTCATCTGGGCCGCCGCGGAACCAGCGAGAACAACGGAAACGCCGGCCACGGCGACGAACAAGAGACGCATCGAACCTCCCCAAGATCAGGCGGGTATTGAGCGCCCGCCGAGGCCGGCGGTCAAGACCGCCATTCCGTGTCAGGGCCGCAGGGCTTTCAACTGGTCGACCAGGTCGGTCTTCTCCCAGCTGAATCCGCCATCGGCGTCCGGGGCGCGGCCGAAATGGCCATACGCCGAAGTGCGGGCGTAGATCGGCTTGTTCAGGCCAAGATGCTCGCGGATCGCGCGCGGCGTGGCCCCGCCGATGAGGCCCAGGATGTTCGCTTCCAGCACAGCCTCGGTGACGACGCCCCTGCCGGTGCCGTGCAGATCGACGTGGATCGACTGGGGCTTGGCCACGCCGATGGCGTAGGAGATCTGGATGGTGCAGCGGTCGGCCAGCCCGGCGGCGACCACATTCTTGGCCAGGTAACGACAGGCGTAGGCGGCCGAGCGATCGACCTTGGTCGGGTCCTTGCCGCTGAAGGCGCCGCCGCCGTGCGGGGCGGCGCCGCCGTAGGTGTCGACGATGATCTTGCGGCCGGTCACGCCGGCGTCTCCGTCCGGGCCGCCGATCTCGAACACGCCCGTGGGATTGATGTGCCAGACGGTGTTCTCGTCGGTGAAGCCATCCGGCAGCACCTCAAGGATGTAAGGTTTCACGATGTCGGCGACCTCGGCGGAGGACAGGCCGGCGGCGTGCTGGGTCGACAGAACGATCGAGGTGGCGCGCACCGGCTTGCCGTCCTCGTACTGGATCGTGACCTGGCTCTTGGCGTCGGGCTCGAGCCGCTTGTCGCCGCCATGGCGGACCTGGGCCAGGCGCTTCAGGATGTCGTGGCTGTACTGCAGGGTCGCCGGCATCAGCTCTGGCGTCTCGTTCGAGGCGTATCCGAACATGATGCCCTGGTCGCCCGCCCCCTCATCCTTGTTGCCGGCCGCGTCCACGCCCACCGCTATGTCGGCTGACTGGCCATGCAGGCGGTTGATGAATTCGAATTTTTCCCAATGGAACCCGGCCTGCTCATAGCCGATGTCGCGCACGGCGGCGCGCACGGCGGCCTCGATCTCGTCCTGCACGCCCGGCGCCCATTTGCCGTCGGTGTCCATGATGCCCTTGCCGCGGATTTCACCGGCCAGAACGACCAGGTTCGTCGTCGTCAGCGTCTCGCAAGCCACCCGCGCCTCGGGATCCTTGGACAGGAACAGATCCACGACCGTGTCGGAGATGCGGTCGGCGACCTTGTCGGGATGGCCCTCGGAAACGCTTTCCGAGGTGAACAGGAACGACGTACGGGACAAGGCGGAGCTCCGGCGCGATGGGAAGGCCGGAAGACATATAAGGATATGTTTATATGTTCAAGGGAGCCCCCGTTCAGACGGGGACAGCGCCCTGTGTCTGGGCCGCCAGCAAGCGCGCCATCTCGTCGATGGAACAGGGCTTGGACAGTAGCGGGACTAACGAGATCAGCTTTGATTGGCCGCGTGGAACAGCAATGGCTAGTTGGTTCGTTGGTCGAGCTCAGCGTCGACGAAGCGCCGGCGGTGCTCACGGATTGGACGCCGCGAGACCGGCAACACCGTTCCGGGCGTAAATCGGATTGGAATAGATCCACGTCATCTCCCGTGCCCGTCCGAACGGCGTCGGCGCCTTGGTTACAACCTCGACTCTGAAAACCCCATCGCGTGCATCGACGACATTCAACGCGTCGGCCCCAGGTCGGCTTTGGGCGATGGAAACGCCATTTCTCAGAAGCCGGATCACCGGGCGGAGCGGGCCCGCAGTGGGCGGCAGTACAATGCTGTAGGTGGTCGGGCGGCCGGCGGAAATTTCGTCCCCCATCCAGGCCAGCCGATCAGACTGGGCGGCGGTGAACATGAAGCCGGTCGCATCGGCCAGCAGGTCGACAGCCACAAACAGATGACCCTCCCGGATCGCGTCGTAGACGACGGATTTGTCGTTTTCGAACTGGCCTTGAAGAGGTGCGACGCTGACGATGTGATCGCGAGCGATACGCATGATCTCGGCGGCTGGGGGAAAGGCTATCCGACGGCCGCTCCCCAAGGCGATCGACTGATGCAGGTCTGGCGAATAGATACCGACGAAGCGGCGGCTTTGTCCGATTGTATCCCACAAACGCAAGCTGGCATCCGGGTGTACGGCCAACTCAAGATATGCAGCCGTCCGATCGAACGGCAGCATCGCGAGCGCGGCCGCCTTACATCGAAACGACGCGGCATCGAAGGAATCGGCGAGATCAAGGATCTCCATGCCGTCCATGCGCGAATCTATGGCCCCCCTCCAAGCCCACCGGTGATGCAGCGGATGAGCAACGATAACCAAGCCGCCCTCGCCCGACACGACGGACAAAAAGCTGTCGGTCGGCGTGGCCTGATCGACCGGCGCGGTCGCACTGTCGAGAGCGAGAAGGTGTCCCTCCGGTCGCGAACTCTCCATGCCGGTCAACATGAGGACCCCGGCGCTCAACCCCTGGCGGTGATCGATCAGGGGCTGAAGAGTGTTGTGGTCCGTCACCACGACAAATCGAAGGCCCTGAGCGCTGGCTACGCCGGCCAGGCTTTCGTAGGACCCGGTCGCATCGGCTGAATAGTCGCTGTGGACGTGAATCAGACCGCCATAGTCAAAGTGGGGGACGGTGAGCTGTTGAGACACCGACCGATCCGGCTCTGGTTCGGGGCGAATCTGGGCGCGGGCGCTTCCGTCCAGTACGGAACCCATCAGGACGACAGAGAGGACCAGAACCCGTTGGATCCTGGGCGGCGGCGATATCCCACCCTGCGCCACTTTTCGCGGCGTCGGCACGCTTTTCGTCAAATCACACACCGCCATCACCGGTCAAATGTCCTCGCCATTCGTTCCCCGGCGGAGGCCCTGGCTTTTGGCCGATCGCGTCGAGAGCATCAGGACTACGCCGCCGATGACGGCCAGGAAGACCAGGCTGACACGTTCCGCGCCGAAGCCCAGGCCTCCGCTGCTGGACGGCTGGGACAGGAGGTCGCCGATCGAAGCCCCGAAGGGTCGCGTCAGAACGTAAGCAATCCAGAAGATC
>JBBRFV010000044.1:0-11098 GCA_038241335.1 Caulobacterales bacterium
GGCGTCTTCACCTACGAGGTGGCCGAAACCAAGGTCGCCCAGGTGATCGAGACGGCGCGCCGCCACCAGCACCCCCTGCAATGCACGATGGAAAAAGACTGAGAGGATCTGTCCATGCCCTCGTTTTCTCGTCCTCTCGAAGAGACCCTGCACCGCGCCGTTCACTATGCGAACGAGCGCCGGCACGAATACGCCACCCTTGAGCACCTGCTGCTGGCCCTGGTCGACGACCCGGACGCCTCCAACGTCATGCAGGCCTGCAACGTCGACCTGGTCGCGCTGAAGACGGCGCTGACGCTGTACGTCGACACCGACCTGGCCGCCTTGGCGACCAGCGACGGCGAGGACGCCAAGCCGACGGCCGGCTTCCAGCGCGTGATCCAGCGGGCCGTGATCCACGTCCAGAGCTCGGGTCGCGAGGAGGTCACCGGCGCCAATGTGCTGGTCGCCATCTTCAGCGAGCGCGAGAGCCACGCCGCCTATTTCCTTCAGGAGCAGGACATGACCCGCTACGACGCGGTCAACTTCATCGCCCACGGCATCGCCAAGAAGGCCGGGGGCTCGGGCGACACCCGGCCGGCCCGCACCGGCTCAAGCCCAGAGGACGCCGAGGACGCCGCCGCCGCCAAGACCGGCGGGGAGGCGCTGGAGGCCTATTGCGTCGACCTCAACGAGAAGTCGCGAAACGGCAAGATCGACCCGTTGATCGGCCGTCACGCCGAGGTCGAGCGCTGCATCCAGATCCTGTGCCGGCGCACCAAGAACAATCCGCTGCTGGTCGGCGATCCCGGCGTCGGCAAGACCGCCATCGCCGAGGGCCTGGCCCGCAAGATCGTCAATCACGAGGTCCCCGACGTGCTTGAGGGCGCGACCATCTACTCGCTCGACATGGGCGCGCTGCTGGCCGGCACCCGCTACCGCGGCGACTTCGAGGAGCGTCTGAAGCAGGTCGTCAAGGAGCTGGAGACGCACGACAACGCCATCCTGTTCATCGACGAAATCCATACGGTGATCGGCGCCGGCGCCACCTCGGGCGGGGCCATGGACGCGTCCAACCTGCTCAAGCCGGCCTTGGCTTCGGGCAACCTGCGTTGCATGGGCTCGACCACCTACAAGGAATACCGCCAGCATTTCGAGAAGGACCGGGCCCTGGCCCGCCGCTTCCAGAAGATCGACGTCAACGAGCCCACCATCGACGACACGATCAAGATCCTGAAGGGCCTCAAGACCTCCTACGAGGGCCATCATAAGCTGCGCTACACGGACGCCGCCATCCGCACGGCCGTCGAGCTGTCGGCCCGCTACATGACCGACCGCAAACTGCCGGACAAGGCGATCGACGTCATCGACGAGGCGGGCGCCGGTCAGATGCTGCTGCCTGAGTCCAAGCGCAAGAAGGTCATCGGCCAGAAGGAGGTCGAGGCCGTTATCGCCAAGATGGCGCGCATTCCGGCCAAGTCGGTGTCCAAGTCCGACACCGAGGGGCTGCGCCAGCTCGAGACTGACCTGAACCGGGTCGTTTTTGGCCAGCAATCGGCCATCGAACAGGTCTCCGCGGCGATGAAGCTGGCCCGGGCCGGCCTGCGCGATCCGTCCAAGCCGATCGGGGCCTTCCTGTTCAGCGGCCCCACCGGCGTGGGCAAGACCGAGGTGGCCAAACAGCTCGCCTCCACCCTGGGCATCGAGATGCAGCGTTTCGACATGTCGGAATACATGGAGCGGCACACAGTCAGCCGGCTGATCGGCGCCCCTCCGGGCTACGTCGGCCATGACCAGGGCGGCCTGCTGACCGACGCCGTCGATCAGCACCCTCACTCGGTCGTGCTGCTGGACGAGATCGAGAAGGCCCACCCCGACGTCTACAACATCCTGCTGCAGGTGATGGACAACGGCATGCTGACCGACGCCATCGGCAAGAAGGTCGATTTCAGGAACACCATCCTGATCATGACCACCAACGCCGGGGCCGCCGACAACGCCCGCGCCTCCATCGGCTTTGGCCGGGGCAAGGTCGAAGGCGAGGACGACAAGGCCATCCAGCGCCTGTTCGCGCCGGAGTTCCGCAACCGGCTGGACGCCATTGTAGCCTTCAAGCCGCTGGACGCCGAAACGATCAAGTCGGTGGTGAGCAAGTTCATCATCCAGCTGGAGGCCCAGTTGGCGGACCGGAACATCACCATCGAACTGTCAGACGACGCGGCCGACTGGCTGGCCAAGAACGGCTTCGACGAGCTCTACGGTGCACGGCCGCTGGCTCGCGTCATCCAGGAGCATATCAAGAAGCCCTTGGCCGACGACATCCTGTTCGGCCGCCTGACCCGCGGCGGCCATGTGAAGGTCGAGCTCAAGGACGGCAAGATCGCCTTCGACGTCACCGGCCCCAACGCCGCCCAGGTGAAGGCGGTCGAGGCCCAGGCGGCGGACTGATCGCGCCGACGGGCTGAAATGAAGAAGGCCCGGATGAAAACATCCGGGCCTTCCCTCAATTAAGTCGACCAGACCTGTCAGCGGCCGCGGCGACCGGCCCCGCTCAGCAGCAGGCCCAGACCGGCGACGATGGCGGTGGTCAGCAGCGGCTTGCGGCGGGCGAAGTCCAGGCCGCGACGGGCCGGGTCCTGCAGGTCGGCCGGGGCCTTGGCCACCAGGCCGTCCAGTCCGTCGATGACGCGTCCATAGGCGTCGCGGGCCTTGCCCTTGTAATCATTGAACCGGCCCTCGAGCTGAAGCTTGCTGTCGCCGGTCAGGCGGCCGAGGCCGGACTGGACCTTGCCGGTCAGGGTGTCGGCGGCGCCGTCGATGCGTTGGTCGGTCATGGGGAAAATCCTTGGCTGCTACGAAAGGCGGGGAGGCCTTCTGCGGTAGTGCATGTCGGCACGGCGGGTTCCTGCGGCAAGGCGTCCCGCGACCGATCTTTGCGTGGTCCGCCGGCCCTTGACCCGGCGGGCGGAGCGGCGACGATGGCGGCCTTCGGGCACGGCCCGAAATGGAGCGGAACGATGACCAGCGGCGCGGTGCTGACCGAGCGGCAGCAGAAATGGTTCGCCACGGTCGAGGCGAATTTCGAGAAGGCCACCGGCCGGCCCGTTGCTGTCTGGGTCGACATCCTGAAAGGTTGCCCCGAAACCCGGCCCAAGGCGCAGGCCGCCTGGCTGAAGGCGACGCACGGCATCGGGTCCAACCACGCGGCCCATATTCTCAGCGCCGCCCGCCCGGCGGACCAGATCGGCTGGGACGACGCCGAGGCCCTGCGCGCGGCGCTGTGGGCCGAGCCACGGTCACTGGCTGTCCTCGAGGCGATTGAACGCGCCGCGGCGGACATCCATGGCGTCATCTCGGGGCAGCGAAAGGGCTACACCTCCTTCTCACGAGCGGTGCAGTTCGCGGCGGCCCGGCCGCTGAAAGGCGGGGGGTGCCCTGCTGGGCTTCAAGCTCGATCCAGCGATGTCGCCGCGTCTGTCGCAGGCGGTGCGGCGGGAAAGCTGGTCCGAGCGCCTCACGGCGGTGGTCGAACTGGACGGCCCGGGCGCCGTAGATGCGGAGATCGCGCGGTTGTTCGGCCTCGCCGCCGAAAACGGCTAATTACACCCGGATGATATTGACGTGGCGATTTGACCCGGGTAAATCATAGCGCCTGACAAGGAACCGCCCGTGACCGTCCCGACCGACCATCCCCTGTTCGCCTTCGCCGGCCAGCGCCTGATCGCGCGCGGCCCGGCGGCCGAGGTCGTGCCTGTCCTCCACGCAGCGGCCGGGGCCGGGGAGGCCGTGCTGGCCTTTGACGCCGTCACGGGAGGCGTCGTCGACCTGGACCTGCGCGGCGCGGTCGCCGACGCCCTGGCCAGGCTGATCCCGGCCCCCGAGCTCGAGAAGCGCGGTCCGGGCCGCCCGAAACTGGGCGTCACGGCGCGCGAGGTGACCCTGTTGCCGCGCCACTGGGACTGGCTGGCCTCACAGCCCGGCGGGGCGTCGGTGGCGTTGCGCAAACTGGTCGAAGGCGCCCTGCGAGACGCCGAGGGCCCGGACCATGCGCGGCGGGCCAAGGACGCGACCTACCGCTTCATGACCGCGCTGGCGGGGGACCTGCCGGGCTATGAGGAGGCGACGCGAATGCTGTTCGCGGGCGACTGGACGGCGTTCGACGCGGCGGTGGAGGGATGGCCGGAAGGGGTGCGGGAGGTGGCGCGCGGGATGGCGGCGGGGGCCTGGCAGGCTGGCGCGCGCGACTAACCCACCTTCACCCGCGTCGCCGCCTCAGGCAGATCCTCCCCGAACGCCCGCTGGTAGAATTCCGCGATGGTCGGCCGCTCCAGCTCGTCGCATTTGTTCAGGAAGGTCAGCCGGAACGCCAGCCCCACGTCCCCCGCGAAGATGGTCGCGTTCTGGGCCCAGGTGATGACCGTGCGGGGGCTCATCACGGTCGAGATGTCGCCGTTCATGAAGGCGTTGCGGGTCAGGTCGGCGACGCGGACCATGGCGGCGACGGCGCGACGGCCGTCGGCGGTGTTCCACTCGGGGGCCTTGGCGACGACGATCTCGGTCTCGACGTCGTGCTCAAGGTAGTTGAGCGTGGTGACGATGTTCCAGCGGTCCATCTGGCCCTGATTGATCTGCTGGGTGCCGTGGTAAAGGCCCGAGGTGTCGCCAAGGCCGATGGTGTTGGTGGTCGAGAACAGGCGGAAGAAGCGGTTCGGGCGGATGACGCGGTTCTGGTCGAGCAGGGTCAGGCGACCCTGGGCCTCGAGCACGCGCTGGATGACGAACATCACGTCGGGGCGGCCGGCGTCGTATTCGTCGAACACCAGGGCGATCGGGCGCTGGATCGCCCAGGGCAGCATGCCCTCGCGGAATTCTGTGATCTGCTTGCCGTCCTTGAGGACGATGGCGTCCTTGCCCACCAGATCGATGCGGCTGACGTGGCTGTCGAGGTTCACGCGGACCATCGGCCAGTTGAGCTTGGCCGCCACCTGCTCGATGTGGGTCGACTTGCCGGTGCCGTGGTAGCCTTGGACCATGACGCGGCGGTCGAAGGCGAAGCCGGCGCAGATGGCCAGGGTCGTCTGAGGATCAAAGCGATAGGCCTCGTCGACCTCGGGCACATGGCTGTCGCGCTGGTCGAAGACCGGCACGATCATGTCGGAGTCGATGCCGAAGATCTCGCGGACCGTGGCCTTGCGGTGCGGTTCCAGCGTCAGCAGGGGATCAGGGGTGGCCCCAAGAGGAGAGTCGGCGAGGGAGGTCATGAGGCTGCGATTACCGCACCGTCACCGGGTGGTCGAGGCCCATGCCGACACGAAGGCCCGCATTGAGCGCGAACGGCAGATGCGACAGCAGGGGCGGGACCACGCCTTTCAGCCAGTCGGCCAGCGGCGAGGTGTTGCGGACCATGCCCGTCAGGGCGCGCACGCGATCGACCACGGCGGCGTCGACGGGGTGGCGGATGCGGTTGTAATCCTCCAGCCGGCCGGCCTCTCCGTTCAGGAAATCGGGGGCGCAGGCGGCGTAGACGAGGCGTCCTCGATCCCGAGGTTCATCCCGCGCGCACCCAGCGGCGAATGGATGTGGGCGGCGTCGCCGGCCAGACAGATGCGGCCCACGACCATGCGCTCGGCCATGCGGTGCGAGATGTGGAAATCGCTCTGCCAGTGGATGGTCCCGATGGTCCATTCGGGCGGCAG
This sequence comes from Caulobacterales bacterium, assembly GCA_038241335.1. Lineage (GTDB taxonomy): Bacteria > Pseudomonadota > Alphaproteobacteria > Caulobacterales > Caulobacteraceae > Brevundimonas. Next base: position 5,676 of record JBBRFV010000044.1, read on the forward strand.
GCTGTCCAGCAGCGGCCGACCGAAGCCGATCAGCCGGAAGGTCTTGCCCGAGAAGGGCAGGATGATCAGGGCTCCGTCGTCGCGCAGGTCGATCCAGCCCTGATCAGGCCGCAGGCCGTCGAGGTCGACATCAATCAACTGCCACGGCTCTTCCCAGCCGTCGCCGGGGAAGTCGAGCTTCAGGGCGTGCCGGACGACGGAATGAGCGCCGTCGGCGGCGAACAGCAGGGGCGTCTGCACCGTTTCGCCGTCGGCAAGGGTCGCGGTAACGAGGTCGGGGGTCTGGGAGACGGCGGTCAGGGCCTTGCCCCGCTCAGGCGCGACGCCGAGCGCGGCCAGCGCCCCGGTCAGCAGGGCCTCGGTGCGGGCCTGTGGCAGGATCACCATCGGATGGTCGGCGCCCAAGGCCTTCCAGTCCGGCTTGAACGTCGTCAGCGGCTTGCCGTTGTGATGCAGTAACAGGGTCCGCATCTCCTGCGCCTCGGACAGGATGCGGGCGGTGACGCCGGTGTCCTCGAGCAGTTTTAGGGTGCGCGGATTGACGCCGAGAGCCCTCGACGTCGCGGCGGGCTGGTCCGCGGCGTCGATGATGCGCACAGGCACGCCGCGCCGTGTCAGGAACAACGCCGCCGCCAGTCCCGCGGGACCGGCGCCGACGATGAGGACCTGGGGCGCGGCTGCAGTCATGCGCGGCAGGCTATTCCGCGCTCAGGGCCACGTCCACTTTGCCGCGCGTGGCGTTGGAATAAGGGCAGACCTGGTGGGCCTTCTGGATCAGGTCGTCGATCACCGCCTTGTCGAGCCCGTGTCCGCTGACCGTCAGTTCGACGTCGAGATTAAAGCCCTCGCCACGCGTGTTCTTGCCGAAGCCGATCCCCGCCGTGACCTTGGTGTCCGGCCCGACAGGCGTGCCGGCCTTGCCGCTGACCAGCCGCAGGGCGCCGAGGTAGCAGGCGGCGTAGCCGGTGGCGAACAACTGCTCGGGATTGGTCCCGTCGCCGCCCTTGCCGCCCATTTCGGCGGGCACGGACAGGCGCACGTCGATCTTGCCGTCGTCGGTTTGAGAGCGGCCTTCGTCGCGGCCGCCGCCACTGGCGACGGCGTGGGCGCGGTAGAGGACTTCCATGGGGGGCTCCTTCGAATGGAGCCCTGAGGTAGGCGTTCGCGCCGCCGACGCTAGGCCAGGCCCGCCTTCTTCAGCGTCTTGTAGGCCTTGATCACCCGCTGAAGCTTGGCCTCCGCGCCGCGATCGCCCTGGTTCAGGTCGGGGTGGAAGCGCTTCAGAAGCTCATGATAGCGGGCCTTGATGCCCTTCTTGTCGGTGCGCAGGTCGAGATCGAGATCGGTCAGAGCGGCGCGCTCCAGCTTGCCGAGGCGCAACTCGTCCTGACCCGCCGGGCCGGTCTGCTCCTTGGTCCGACGGCCGAACAGGCCGAAGCTGTCCTGCCAGTGGCCCGCGCCCTTGGTGTTGGCGGTGCCCATCTTGGCGGCGAAGGCGGCGGCCTCGCGTGAGAATTTGCCGGCCTTCATCTCCCAAGTGGGACGGCCGCCGGTCATGGCCTCGTTCTCTTTCGAGGCGCGAACCTCGCCCTCGCTCATGCCGGCGTAGAAATTCCAGCCCTTGTTGTACTCGCCCGCGTGGCGCTGGCAGAAATCGTAGAAGTCGTTGAGCCGCTCGCGCGACTTGGGCGCGCGGGCGGTCGCCGCCTGACGACAGTCGGGCCACTGGCACGGCTTTTCGCCCGCTTTCAGGTGCAGGACGTCGGCCTCCGCCGCCTCCTCGTCGGGGCGGGGCGGCTTGATCCGCATATCCTTGAATCGGGGCTTGTATTGAAACGCAGATGACATCGCCCGAAGTGTAGGGTCGAATTGGTCACCAACAAGGACACACTCATGCCGGAAGGCCCGATCGCGACGATTATTCGCGAAAAACTGACAATGGGGTTGATGCCGGAGCGGCTGGAAGTCGAGGACGACAGCGCGCGGCACGCCGGCCACCACCATGAGGGCGGCGTCGACGGCCGCGCCGGCGGCGAGAGTCATTTCAATCTGATCGTGGTTTCCCAGGTCTTCGAGGGGCAGGGCCGTGTGGCCCGCCAACGGATGGTCAACGCCCTGCTGCGCGACGAACTGGCCGGACCGGTCCACGCCCTGTCGGTTCGCGCCCTGACCCCAAGCGAGGCGAGTGGGGGTTAACCACGAAACGCTGATTTTCAGAAAACCGCCAGCGTTCACCCCGTCTTAGCGACTTGGACCTAGCGTCTGGCAGGGTTGTGAACACGGGTGGGGCTCGGCATGGTGGAATCCGACGGGATCGGCAAGGCGCTTGGCGAACAGGGGCCCGGTGAAGCCGCACAGGCTTTGCGGGCGATCCTGCAAACCCAGTACCTCCGCTACCTGATCATCGCCAGCTGGGCGCTCGGCCTGCTGGCCGTGGTCGGTCCGACCCAGGCGGTTCTCTGGTTCGCGGGCACGGTCGCCGCCGGCGCCATCCGCGGCGCGGTCGAGAAGCGCATCAGTTCGCGTGTCGGGACGGGCTGGGGACTGATCTTCCCGGCCGTGGCCACAGCCACCACGAGCGCCTGGGCCGCCGCGCCATTGTTAGCCTGGTTTTCGCCGGCGTCCTTCGGCCATCCGCTGGCCATGACCCTTCTGGTCGCGGGCTATGTGCTGGTATTCTCCCAGCTGCGCAGTTCGCCGCGCCAGGCGATGGTTATCTCCTCGCCCTATGGCCTCGCCGCGGCGGTCATCGCCGCCTCCCTGTGGGGCACCCCCAATTTCCTGCCCTTCCTGGCCGTCATTCCTTTCACGGTCGCCGGCCTGTTCGTGCTGGTGACCATGACCATGCTGCGGGAAGAGCGCATCCGCGCCTTCCAGGAGCACCAGTCCCACCTCATCGAGGAGCTGGAGGCCGCCCGCGACAAGGCCAACGCCGCCAGCGAGGCCAAGTCCAACTTCCTCGGCGTCATTTCGCACGAGCTGCGCACGCCCATGAACGGCGTCCTCGGCGCCGCCCAGCTGATGGGCGCCACCCGGCTGGAGCCGACGCAGCGGGAATATTTGTCGATCATACGCAACTCGGGCGACAATCTGCTCAGCCTGCTGAACGATATCCTCGACATGACCAAGATCGAGGCGGGCAAGATGACCTTCGAGGTCGTCGATGTGTCGGTCGATGACCTGCACAAGCGTGTCACTGGCCCGTTCCAGGCCCAGGCCGAAGCCAAGGGCCTGACCTTCACCACGCGGTTCGAGGGCGATATTCCGGCCGTCGTGCGCGGCGATCCACTGCGCATCTGCCAGGTGATCCACAACCTGCTGTCCAATGCGGTGAAATTCACCGACGGCGGCGAGGTGACCTACACCGTCCGCGGCGAACGCACCGGCGAACGTAATGTGCGCTTTGACTTCTCGGTTCGGGATTCCGGCGCCGGCATCGCGCCCGACGACCTGAAGCGACTATTCCAGCCGTTCACACAGGTGGACGCCTCATCGACGCGACGTTTCGGCGGCACGGGCCTGGGCCTGACCATCTCCCGCCGGATGGCCAACATCATGGGCGGCGACATCAGCGTGGAGTCCACGGTCGGCGAGGGATCGACCTTCACCTTCTCGGTCGAGAGCCAGGTGGTCGAATGGGCCCGTCAGGAAGCGGTCGAGGCGATCCACGCCGAGGTCGAGGACGGGCGCGCCCTCAGCGTGCTGGTGGTCGAGGACCACCCGGTCAACCGCATGATCCTGGAAGCCTGGATGAGTTCCGCCGGCCATGCCTCGGCCGCGGCCGAGAATGGTCAGATCGCCATCGAGATGGCGAACCAGCAGGCGTTTGACCTGATCATCATGGACGTCAACATGCCCGTGATGGACGGCCTGACGGCCACACGCGGGATCCGCGCCGGAAGGGGGCCTAACCACGACACCCCCATCGTCGTGCTGTCCGCCTCGGCCCGATCCGAAGATCATGTGGCCGGTCTGGACGCGGGAGCCGACGCCTATCTCAACAAGCCGATCGATTTCGCGGCCCTGGCGACGGTGATGAACCGCGTCGGCGGCGGGCGCTCGGCTGTCCGGGCGCTGGTCGAAAGCGGCGAGACGGCCGTCGCCGCATGAACCCGGGATAACCAGGACCGTTCAGGTCGGCCTCACAGCGAAAGTCCCATGGTGTGGGCAAGTCGAGATCATTCGACCACACTAGGAGACGTTTGATGAAAAAGACCCTCACCGCAGCCATCGCCGCCACGCTCGCCGTCGGTTCGATGGGTCTTGCCACGGCCGCTTCGGCCCAGTCGCGGGGCTATGCGCCGCAAAACCGGTATGAGCAGTCGTACGACCGTCGCGACGACGACCGCCGTGACGAACGTCGCCACGAGTATCGCGATGACCGCCATGACGACCGTCGCGATGACCGCAGCGACCGTCGCGAAAACCGCCAGGACCAGCGCGCCTACAGCCGCTGGCAGCAGTCGGAGCGCCGCTACAACGCCGGCCGCTACCAGGCCCCGCGCGGCTATCGGTACCAGCAGTGGTCCTACGGCCAACGCATGCCGTCCTACTACCGGTCGAGCAGCTACGTCGTGAACGATTACAACCGTTACGGCCTGCGCGCGCCGCCCCGCGGCTATCAGTACGTCCGCAGCGGCAATGACGTGGTCGTCGCCGCCATCGCCGGCGGGCTGATCACCGCCGTCATCGCGGGCCTGTTCAGCAACTAGGAGAGCGGGTCGAACGACGACGCCCCGGGGGAAACCCCGGGGCGTTTCGTATGTTCAGGCCGACCGCTTCTTCCAGGTCGGATCGCGGCGCCCGGTCAGGCCGCAAAGCTGCAGGAAGCCGATCACCGCCACTGCGCGCGCCGGCGTCGCCTCGGCCAGGAACAGCTGTGGCGGCGCCTCGGCCCGGGCCATCAACGGCAGCACCACCCAGCGCTCGGTGAAGGGTTGCACGTCGATGTTCGGATCGGCTTTCAGGTGCGGGCAATAGCGCAGCGAGCGGTCGACACAGGCCCGATGCAGCGGGGCGATGGCGCCCGCGTCGATCAGGATACGGTCGTCCTCGATGTCCGCCGGGAGGGCCGCGCCCCGGCCGGCGGCGCGCAGGTCGCCGGCAGCGAACGGATGCGCCACCTGGGTCCAGCGGTCGTCCGGCGGTGTCGGTTGGCCGCACATCGGGCAGAGCATGTGTCGCACCGTGAGCCGCTGACGCACCGCATGGTTCTGGGAATACAAAGGCTTGCCGACCCCGGCATTATCGGCCTGAACGATGGCGAGGGCGCCGTCGACGGACGGGCAGGGGCGGACGCCCAGCACCGGCTCGCCGGTCCAGCTTGTGACCCACGGCACGTCGACGCCGACTCTAAGGGCGGATTTTTCCGAATGATCCCGGCTCATGCGACGGTCCTACACCGGCCGTCGGACGGGCGCGAG
>JBBRFV010000045.1:0-11033 GCA_038241335.1 Caulobacterales bacterium
GCGCTGTCGAAGGCGGCTTCGTGGAGATCATCTCGGGCCTGAACCCCGGCGACCGCGTGGTCGGATCGGGCCTCAACCGCATCCAGGCCGGCGCGCCCGTCAGCGTCGGCGGCGGAGGCGGCCCGCGCGGCCAGGCCGGACGTCCCGCGCAGGGCTCCGCGAAATGATGCTCTCCGACGTCGCCGTCCGGCGCCCCGTATTCGCGGCGGTGGCGGCGATCGTGCTCTGCGTGATCGGCGTGGCGGCCTTCTTCTTCCTGCCGGTGCGTGAATTGCCGGACGTAGATCCGCCGATCGTGTCGGTGAACACCAGCTACTCGGGGGCCTCGGCCGAGGTCATCGAAAGCCGGATCACCGAGCCCATCGAGCAGCAGATCGCCGGCATCCAGGGCGTCGAGCGGATCAACTCCACCAGCCGCGACGGCCGCTCCAGCGTTTCGATCGAATTCTCGCTGGATCGCAACATCGACGCCGCCGCCAACGACGTGCGCGATCGCGTCTCGCGGGTCGTCGGCCGTTTGCCGGACCAGGCCGATCCGCCCGAGGTGGCCAAGGCCGACACCGACAGCCAGCCGATCATGATCCTGTTCCTGCGCGCCGAGGGCATGAGCCGGCTGGAGCTGACGGACTATGCCGACCGCTACCTGATCGACCGTCTCGCTACGGTGCCCGGCGTCGCCCAGGTGCAGATCTTCGGCGAGCAGCGCTACGCCATGCGCGTCTGGCTGGATCCGGCTGCGCTGGCCGCTCGGGGCCTGACCGTCACGGACGTCGAGACGGCCCTGACCAACCAGAACGTCGAACTGCCCGCCGGTTCGCTGGAGTCCGGCCAGAAGGACTACACAGTGCGCGTGGCCCGCACCTACGCCCGGGCCGAGGACTTCCGCCAGCTGCCGATCGGCACGCGCGGCGCGGCCTCGACCACGACCGGAAACCAGACGGCCGCCGGTCAGCAGGGCACACCCAACGCCGCGGCGACGCCGAGCGGAGCCAGCGGCGCGCTGCAGGGCAATGCGGCCTATGTCACCCGTCTGGGCGACATCGCCCGCGTCGAGGAGGCGCCCGCCGAGGAGCGCCGCCTGTTCCGCGGCGACGGTGTGGACCAGATCGGTCTGGCGGTCACCCGTCAGGCCCAGTCGAACGATCTGGCCATCTCGGGCGGCGTCAAGAAGATGCTCGATGAGATCAGGCCCAGCCTGCCGCCGGGCGCGCAGATGTCGATCGGCGTCGACAACTCGGTCTTCACCTCCCACGCCATCGAAGAGGTCTGGGTCACCATCGGCATCTCCATGGTGCTGGTCGCGCTGGTCAATTTCATCTTCCTGGGGACCCTGCGCGCGGCGCTGATCCCGTCGATCGTGGCCCCGATCTGCCTGCTGTCGACCTTCATCGTCCTGGCCCCGCTCGGCTTCTCGCTGAACCTGCTGACCCTGCTGGCGCTGGTGCTGTCCATCGGCCTGGTGGTCGACGACGCCATCGTGGTGACCGAGAACATCCAGCGCCGGATCGACCACGGCGAACCGCCGCTGGTCGCCGCCGAGCGCGGTACGCGGCAGGTGTTCTTCGCCGTGGTGGCCACCACCATCACCCTGTTGTCGGTGTTCGCCCCCCTGCTGTTCCTGCCCGGCTATGTCGGTCGACTGTTCGTCGAACTGGCGGCGGCGATCGCGGCGGCGGTGGCGTTCTCGGCCTTCCTCGCCCTGAGCCTGACGCCGATGCTGTCGTCCAAGATCCTGCGACCGGCCAGCGGGTCGGGCTGGGTGGCCCAGCGCGTCGACTGGGGCATGGAAAAGCTGCGCAACTCGTACGGCAACTCGCTGAGGGCCCTGCTGGGACGTCGGATCGCCGTGTTCGGCGTCGCCGCCCTGATCGCCCTGGTGGCGGCGGGGGCGGTCGGCATGTTCCTGACCCTGCCGAACGCCCTGGTGCCCAACGAAGACCGCGGCCGGGTGCAGATCCGGGTCCAGGGTCCCGAGGGCGCGGGCTTCGACTATACCCGCAAGATCATGATGGGGCTTGAGCCCATCCTCGCCGAATACAAGCGCAGCGGCGAAGCCAACACCTATCTGATCTCCGCGCCGGGCTTCGGCGGCGGCAGTTTCAACTCGGGCAGCGCCAGCCTAGTGCTGGCCGACTGGTCCAGGCGCGACCGCACCGCCGACGAGATCTCGAAGGAGTTGAACGGCAAGCTGCGCGGCCAGACCGACGCCCAGGTGAACGCCAGTGTGCCCGGCGCCTTCCAGCGCGGGGGCAGCAATTCGAACTCGGTCGAGATGATCGTCACCGGGGCCGAATACGACACCATCTATCAATGGCTGCAGCCGGTCCTCGCCCGGGCCCAGGACTTCCCGGGCTTCTCGCGGCCGCGTCTGAACTATGAGCCGAACTCGCCCCGCCTGCTGGTCGACGTCGATCCGGAAAAGGCGGCCGCCCTGGGCGTCTCGGCCCAGACGATCGGCCGGACGCTGGAGACCATGTTCGGCTCCCGCAAGGCGACGACCTACATCAAGGGGGGGCAGGAATACGACGTCATCCTGCAGACCGAGCGCAAGAACCGGCAAAACGTGGGTGATCTCGAAGCCCTGTATGTCGCCACCGGCGGCGGCCAGCTGGTGCCCCTGTCCTCGGTGGTGACCACCAAGACCTCGGGCGACACGCCGGACCGGCGTCGGCTGGACCGCCAGCGGGCGATCACCCTTCAGGCCGACCTCAATCCCGGCACCACCCTGGTCGCGGCCGTCGATTTCCTGAGACAGGTCACGGCCGAACAGCCGCAGGGTGCGGTGACCGTCCAGTGGGGCGGCGCGGCCCGCGATCAGCAGGAAGCGGGCGGCGCCGTCGGTGCGGCCTTCGGCCTGGCCCTGCTGCTGGTCTTCCTGGTGCTGGCGGCCCAGTTCGAGAGCTGGATCACCCCGGCGGTGATCATGCTGACGGTGCCCCTGGCCGCGGCCGGCGGCCTGTTCGGCCTGGTGATGGCGGGGTCGAGCCTGAACATCTACAGCCAGATCGGCCTGATCATCCTGATCGGGGTTGCGGCCAAGAACGGGATCCTGATCGTCGAGTTCGCCAATCAGCTGCGCGACCAGGGCCGGTCGATCCACGACGCGATCATCGAGGCGTCGACCCTGCGGCTGCGGCCGATCATCATGACCTCGATCGCCACCGCCTTCGGCGCCCTGCCGCTGGTGTTGCAGCAGGGGGCCGGGGCGGGCAGCCGCCAGACCATCGGCGTGGTCATCTTCGCCGGGGCGATGTTCGCGACCCTGCTGACGCTGTTCGTGGTGCCGGTGATCTACGGGGCCCTGGCGCGCTTCACCAAGTCGCCGGAATACACCTCGCGCATGATCGAGGCGTGGGAAGCCCAGGAAACCGCCGCCAACGATCCGGTCCCGGCCGCCGCCGAATAGCTCAGGCTTTCGGCGGGGGCCCGGCGGCGGGCGCCGGCGCGGGCGGGACATAGCCGGTCTCGACCTTCAGGAAGGCGATGACGTCGCGCCGGTCGGTTGCGTCGGCGATGCCGGGGAAGGTCATCTTGGCGCCCTTCAGGAAGGTCTGGGGCCCGGCGAGCCAGTGATCCAGATGGTCGGCGTCCCAGGTGAAGCCGGCGGCCTTAACGGCGGTCGAGTATCGGAAGTCGCCGTGGGTTCCGGCCTGCCGACCGAAGACGCCGTAAAGGTTCGGGCCGGTCATGTTCGGCCCGCCCTCGGTGATGGTGTGGCAGGATCGGCAGCGGGCGAAGACCGCCTGGCCGTTGTCGAGATTGCCCTGATTGTACGGCGCGGGCAGGGCCGCGAGCAGCACCGCCTTCTGGGCCGCCGTCGGTTCCGGGCGCGGAGGCGGGGCGGGCGCGTTCGACGCGGGCGAGCCGCATCCGGCCAGAACAAGGGCGGCGAGGGCGGGCAGGGCTGGGCGCATCGCGAGGTCTCCGTTCGTCGCCTGTGATAGCGCAACCGGCGGCGGCGGCAATGTCGAGGCATGCGACGCATTCGCAGCTTTACGTCAGGTCCTCGCACCTGATAATCAGTGTCATGTAGCCGCGTTTTCGTGCGGCCGGTTCGCGAGCGTCATGTCCGAGACCCTGAAACTCAGCCTTGCCCGGCGCGGAGACCGGGGCGTCATCGTCCAGGTCGGCGATATCCACAGCCACGACGGCCATGCGCAGGAGCTGGAACGGCGGCTGCTGGAGCTGGGGTTCGTCGAGGGCGCGCGGGTCGAACTGCTGCACGAGGGCCTGTTCGGCCGCGATCCCATCGCCCTGAAGATCGACGACATGCGCGTGGCGCTGCGTCGGCAAGAGGCCGCCAGCCTGAGCCTGCGGCTCGATCCCGTCGCCGAGGCCCAAACCGTCGTGCGGCGCGAAGAACTGGCCGCCTGATGGACGGTTCGGTCGTCGGGGCGGTCCGCGGCGCGCGCGTCGCCCTGGTCGGCAATCCGAACAGCGGCAAGACGGCCCTGTTCAACGCCCTGACCGGCGCCCACCAGAAGGTGGCCAACTACGCCGGTGTCACGGTCGAGCGGAAGGAGGGGCTGATCCGCTCCACCGCCGGGCCGTCGATGGCGCTGCTGGATCTGCCCGGCACCTATTCGCTGCGCGCGCGCAGTCCCGACGAGGAGGTCACCCGCGACGCGGTTCTGGGCCGGCTGGCAGGCGAGACGCCGCCGGACGTGCTGGTCTGCGTCGCCGACGCGACCAATCTGCGGCTGATCCTGCGGCTGGTGCTGGAGCTCAAGGTGATCGGCCGGCCGATGGTTCTGGCGCTCAACATGTACGACATCGCCCAGCGCCAGGGCCTGCGCATCGACCTGGAGCGGCTGGCGGCCGAGATTGGCCTGCCGGTCGTGCCGACCACGGCCACCCGCAAGCGCGGCATCGACGACCTGATCGCGGCGGTCGAGACCGCGTCGCATGTCGGCGGCCCGGTCGCGGCCAGCGAATGGAGCGCGCCCGACGCGGCGGCCCTGCGCGTCGCGGCCCGCGAGGCCGAGCGGATCATGAAGGCCTGCGTGCGGCCGGCCGAGCGGCCCGACACCCTGACCGGGCGGATCGACTCTGTGTTGCTGCATCCGGTCGGCGGCCTGCTGATCCTGCTGGGCCTGCTGTTCGTCATGTTCCAGGCGGTCTTCACCTGGGCCACGCCGGCGATGGAGGGCATCTCGGCCCTGCTGGCGACCCTGGGCGCCGGGGTGGCGGCGGCGATGCCGGATGGGATCCTGCAGAGCCTGCTGGTCGACGGCGTCATCGCGGGCGTCGGCAGCGTGCTGGTCTTCCTGCCGCAGATCCTGATCCTGTTCCTGTTCATCATCATGCTGGAAGACTTCGGCTATATGGCCCGCGCGGCCTTCCTGATGGACAAGATCATGGGCGGGGCCGGGCTGCACGGCCGCGCGTTCATCCCCCTGTTGTCCAGCTTCGCCTGCGCCATCCCGGGCATCATGGCGGCGCGGGTGATCGACAACCGGCGTGACCGTTTGACCACCATCCTGGTCGCACCGCTGATGACCTGTTCGGCGCGCATCCCGGTCTACACCCTGATCATCGCCGCCTTCATTCCGAACCGGCAGGTCTGGGGCTTCGCCAGCTTGCAGGGGCTGGTGATGTTCGGTCTCTACGCCGCCGGCATCCTCAGCGCCCTGGCGGTGTCGTTCGTGATCCGCAGGGTGTTCTGGAAGGGTGCGGTCGAGCCCTTCATGATGGAACTGCCCGCCTACAAGACTCCCGACCTGAAGAGCGTGCTGTTCAATCTGTGGATCCGGGCGCGCATCTTCCTCGAGCGCGCGGGGCGGATCATCCTGCCGCTGATGGTGCTGATCTGGGCGCTGTCGACCTTCCCCTATCCCCCGGCCGGGGCGACCGGGCCTGCCATCGACTACAGCTTCGCCGGCATGCTGGGACACGCGCTGGAGCCGATCTTCCAGCCCATCGGTTTCAACTGGCAGATGGTCATCGCCCTGATCCCCGGCATGGCGGCGCGGGAAGTAGCTGTGGCGGCGCTGGGCACGGTCTACGCCATCGGCGACGTCGGTGACGCGACGGCCGCCCTGGGCGCCACCCTGTCACACCACTGGTCGCTGGCGACGGCCCTGGCCTTCCTGGCCTGGTATGTCTTCGCGCCCCAGTGCGTGGCCACCATCGGCGTGGTCCGGCGCGAGACCAATTCGCTGAAATGGACCTGGGTCATGGTCGGCTACATGTTCGCGCTGGCCTATCTGGCGGCCTTCATCGTCTACCGGATCGCGGTGGCCCTCGGCGGGGGCTGACGCTCCGAGCGCGGGTCCCCGGGGACCGCTGGTGCCGGCTGCAGGAATCGAACCCGCGACATCCAGTTTACAAAACTGGCGCTCTACCAACTGAGCTAAGCCGGCCCACCGCTTGACGGGCCGCCCTTATGCTGGCGCAGGGGGCGGGACGCAAGCCGGGGCCGCGATGTCCCGCCGTCTTCGAATCCTGTCTGGCGGCGCCGGCGAAACGGATTGGCGGAGGGCCTTTGCCGACCTTAGGCTTTGGCCTTCATGCGCAGGCCGCCGATGATCGCGCCGCCGACGGCGTAGATCAGCAGCATGTGGCTCCAGTCGATCGGCAAAAGGCCGATATTGGCGGTGTGGTAGATGAAGCCGTAGGCCGAGGTCATCAGGGCGAAACAGATCGCCGCGATGAGGCCGGTCTTGAAGCCGCCCATCCAGCCGTCGCTATCGCGGGCGATGAACCAGCCCAGGCCGGTCATGGTGACGAAGGTCTGGACCAGTCCAACCACCATCCAGATCGGATTGTTGTCGCCGTCCATCGGGACGCCGGACAGGGCCACCCACTTCGCCTCGAACAGCAGTCCGTACCAGAGGAAACCGATGAAGAAGGCCACGATCGTCGCGACGATCACGCCCAGCCAGTTGATGTTGCCCATAGGTCGCCCCTCCCGAGGACCGCGCGGACTGAGTCCGCTGAGGGAGAAAGGCTACGCCTGTAGCGAACCCGGTCAATGAACGGCGTTCACTCGAGGGCTGAGGCGATCCGGTCGGCGAGCGTGCGCAGGGCGGCGGCGTCGGCCATGGGCGCGTGGCCGTGACCCTTCATCGCCCGGCCGGCCCAGCGTGGGATGATGTGGAAATGCAGGTGAAAGACGGTCTGGCCGCCGGCCTCGCCGTTCAACTGCATGATCTGGAAACCCTCGGGCTTCAGGGCCTTGTCGACGGCGCGCGCGGTGCGCTGGGTCGCCGCGATCAGGCGGGCCAGAACCGCCGGTTCGATGTCCAGCAGGGTTCGGGCGGTCGACGTCTTCGAGATGACCAGGGCATGGCCTTGCGACTGCGGGAAGACATCCATGAAGGCCAGGACGTGGTCGTCCTCCCAGATCTTCACCGCGGGAATCTCGCCGCGCAGGATCCGGGCGAAGATGTTGTCGGGGTCGTAGGGGGCGGTCAGGCTCATCGAGGGCTCCGTGGCTCGAGCCCATGGTAGCAATCAGTCGCTGTCGAGGGGAGCCGGAAGCGTCGTTGGGCGTTACGGTGACGCTTCAGCCTTCGGAGAGCGTCATGCTGCGTTTCATCGTCCAGTTCCTCGTCAGCGACTGATTGCTACCATGGGCTCTCGGCCCAGATCGTGCCCGGCGTGGATTTCACATCGACCGGGTCCCTGATCGCGGCGGCCATCCTGCTGGGGATCGTCAACGCCGTGGTTCGGCCGATCCTGACGGTGCTGACCTTCCCGATCACCTTGCTGACCCTGGGCCTGTTCCTGCTGGTGGTGAACGCCGCCATGATCGGGCTGGTGGCGACCCTGCTGGGCGGCTTTGTCGTCAATGGCCTGGCGGCCGGGATCGGCGCGGCTATCGTCACCGGCGTGGTCAGCTGGATCGCGGGCGGCTTCATCGGCGACGACCGCCGCGCCGCGAACTGAGCCTCAGCCCTCCTTGCGGAAGGGCGAGAGTTCTTCCGTGAGGCCGGCGATCCCGGCCTCCACCGCCGGTCGTTCGCCGTCGAGGTAGCGCGCCACCGGCTCACGCAGGGCAGGGTCAGCGATGTAGTGGGCTGAATAGACGGCCGAGGGCAGGTAGCCGCGCGCGATCTTGTGCTCGCCCTGCGCCCCGGCTTCGACGCGGGAGAGACCGCGGGCGATGGCGAACTCGATGGCCTGGTAATAGCAGAGCTCGAAATGGAGGAAGGGAACTTCCTCCAGCGCGCCCCACTGGCGGCCGTACAGGGCCTCGTCGCCGATCAGGTTCAGGGCTCCGGCGACGGCGATCCCGTCGCGGAAGGCCATCACCAGCGCGATCCGGTCGGCCATGGCCGCGCCGATACGGCTGAAGAAGTCCCGGGTCAGATAGGGCCGGCCGCATTTGCGCTCGCCCGTGTCCATGTAGAAGGCGAAGAAGGCGTCCCAGTGGGCTTCTGTGATGTCGGAACCCGTCAGCACGCGGATGTCGAGCCCGGCCTGGGCCTCGCGGCGTTCGCGGCGGATGGTCTTGCGGCGGCTGGACGACAGGGCGGACAGGAAGTCGTCGAAGGTCTGGTAGCCGCCGTTGCGCCAGACGAACTGCATGTCCTCGCGCAACAGCAGGCCGGTCTCGCCCATGGCGTCCCACTCGGGCCGGGTCGGGAAGTTGACGTGCAGGGACGAGACGCCGAGCCGCTGAACGAGGGTCAGCGCACCCTGCAGCAGGGCCTGCCGCACCGTGGCGGCGTCGGCATCGGGGTGGGACAGGAAGCGCGGCCCCGTCGCCGGGGTGAAGGGCACGGCGCCCAGCAACTTGGGATAATAGCGCCCGCCGGCCCGCTCATAGGCCTCGGCCCAGCCGTGGTCGAAGACGTATTCGCCCTGGCTGTTTCCCTTGAGCCAGAGCGGCATGACGCCGATCACGCGCCCGTCGTCTTCGTTCAGCGACAGGTGGCGACCGGCCCAACCCTGTTCGGGCGAGGCGCTGCCGGACGCCTCGCAGGCGTAAAGGAAGTCATATGAGACGAACGGATCGCCGGTCGGACGCGCGCAGGCGTCCCAGCCCTCCCGGCCGATATCGGCGACTGAGGTGTGAACCTGAATCCTGAACACTAGATCCGCTCATCCGGGCGATCGCCGGGACCCAGTGTTTTGGGCGAACGGTCCAGCCGGATGGGAACAGCCGTCAAACCCGCAACGCCGGCGTCAAGCTGGACAGAACTGGGTCCCGGCTTTCGCCGGGATGAGCGGATCATTGAAATCAGCGAACTTCCACGATGGCGTCCACCTCGACGGCGAAGCCGAGCGGCAGCTTGTAGACGCCGACGGCCGAGCGGGCGTGGCGACCCTTGTCGCCGAACACCTCGACCATCAGGTCCGAGCAGCCGTTGATGACGGCCGGGATGGCTTCGAAATCGCCTGCGGCCTGGACGAAACCGCCCAGTTTGACGACGCGCACGACGCGCTCCAGATCGCCGTCCAGGGCGGCGGACATCTGGGCCAGCAGGTTGACGCCGCACATGCGGGCCCCATCCCTGGCCTGTTCCGGCGAGACGTCGGCGCCGACCGTGCCCTTGACCCCGCCCGAGGCGTCGTTCGACAGCTGGCCCGAGATATGGACCAGGTTTCCGGTCTGGACGTAGGGCACATAGTTGGCCACCGCCTTGGCGGGTTCCGGCAGGTTGATGCCGAGTTCGGCGAGGCGGGCGGCGACGGTCATGCGAAAAACTCCTGAACGGGATTTGGAGGCGGTTTAGCGCGCCGGAAGGGCGACGTCATGCTCGCTGATCAGGGGGCGGGATGATTTGCCCGGATCGCCGGCAGGACCCGGTCGATGAGGATGGCGTGTTCCGCCTCGATCATGGCCGCGTTGGGATCGTGCCCGGCGGCGGGGACCAACACATAGGCCTTGTCCGGCGCGGTGAGGGCGTCGAAGAACCGGCGGGATTCGGAGGGCATGGTGACCAGGTCCTCCGCCCCCTGGATCAGGTAGACGGGCATGGGGAAGGTCAGTGGTTTGGCGAACTGGTCGACCCGGCACAGGATGCCGTCGCCGTTCAGGCCGACGAACGCCAGGTATGAGTAATCCTCGCCGCCCGTATAGTCCGCCTGATAGGCCTCGTTGTCATAGGCGGGCGAAAGCACCCACCAGTCGGCCGGGGGCGGCGTGGTCGCCAGAGCCTCGTAGCGGCGGGTCAGGCGGCGCAGGGCGCCGAAATTGCGTGGATTGGTCCACGGCGGCGACCCCAGGGCCTCGAGCTTCGACACCGCGTCCGTGTCGCCGGCGGCCCGGGCCAGGGCCATCACGCGGTCATAGCTGAGCGTCTGGTTCTCGCGGTAGGTGACCATCTGGCTGACGCCGATCCAGGCGTGGAACAGATCGGGCCGGGCGTGGATCATTTCCAGCCCGAGCATGGAGCCCCATGAGCCGCCCAGAAGGATGACCTTGGGCTGGTTGAAGGTGCGGGTCAGCAGAGCGGCCAATTCGGTCCCGTCTGCGGCGAGCTGTTCGATCGTCAGGTCGGCGTCATGCGTCTCCGGATTGCGACCCCAGGTCCTCCCGGCCCCCCGCTGGTCCCACTGCACGATGGTGAAGTCCCTGGCCCAGGGCCCGTAGACCTTGTCCGCATAGGGGGTGAGGGGATTTCCCGGTCCGCCGTGCACGAATAGCAGGACCGGATTGGCGCAGCTTGAGCCCCGGACCGTGACCCATTGCTGGATCCCGTCGATCGAGACGAACGTGTCCTGTTCGGCCACCGTGCCGTCCGCGCGGCAGCCGACCAGGCCCGGGGCGTCCGGAACCTGAGCGATGGCGTCCGAACCCCGGATCAGGCCGAACAGGACAGCGGGAAGCAGGAGCAGGCGGGGGTGGCGTTTCATGGACAGTGTCTTCCAGCCCGATGGCGTCAGTGGTCATGCGATGTCGCGCCGACTCGCGCAATCCGCTTCAACCCTTCAATGCGCGACCCGCGACGACCGCGCCCGCGCCGAACCTGGCGCGCAGCTTGTCTATGGCGGTCTCGGTCCGGAGCGTCCGGGTCTCCGCGCTTTCGAACAGGGCGGTCGGACCCTCCACCGCCTCGACCACCTCGCCCAGGCCGATGCCG
>JBBRFV010000046.1:0-10934 GCA_038241335.1 Caulobacterales bacterium
TACTGCTGGAAATTCAGAGTGGTTCCGGCACTTGTCCTAAGATGACGGGGTTCCGATTTGGACGCCTATCCACAATCATATCCACAATCATAGTGCTACAGCGTATTCGTAGTGCTCATCTTCGTCGGGCGTGGCCCGCCACAGCCCTTCTGCAAGAAATCTCCACACCTGCATCCGGCGAAGATTTGCTTCGGGCGGTCAAAAGCTTGTTGGGCTCAAACCTAACCAGCTGCCCATCCCGGGAGCTCGGACCAAGCTCGCTATTGGCAATTCTGGCTGCTGACCCCGCGCCGGGCCCGCCCGGAGACGATGACTTCGGTCTGCTCTGCCCGGCTGCGTTATCCACGTCTTTTCAGCAGCGCGATGACCAAAAGACCTCAGATTCCGCTTTTTCGTTTTCGGTGCTGGAAGCCTGAACAGCGGCGCCCAACGGCGTATTCGTCCTATCGGAAGCCCGCCCCGGGCCTTACGCCCAGCCGCCTGAACATCATCGCCGCCGGACAGAATCCCGTCATCGAGGCCTGGAGAAGATTCAGGCCGATGAAGACCGTCAGCCACGCCCACCCCGGATGCACCCAATGGGTCAGCGCGAGGCTCACCAGAACCATGAGGCCGGCGAACATCATGACGGCGCGATCAAGGTTCATGGCGTGGTCTCCTGAACGTGGGCGGGCGGGGTGGCGCGGCGCACCTTGTGGGCGCCGATCTGGTCGAGGGCCAGCTTCTCATAAAGCGGCTCGGCCTGGCCCTTGCGAACCTTGTGCAGGAAGTAACCCTCGAAGGCGACCTTGGCGGCGTGCACCCAGCGACCGCTGGCGGACCAGTTGATGTTGCGCGGCGGGATTTGCGGCTGGGCCATGAAGGCCACGCCGCCGTCGCCGAAATCGGCCAGGCAGATGGCGTTCCAGCTGGCTTCGGTGGTCGGCGCCTGGCCGTCGAGGATCTGTTTGAGATTGGCCGATATGGCCGAGACCATGCTCTCTATCATGAAGCCGGTCTTGGGCACGCCGACCGGCACCGGGGTGGGGCCGGTCGGAGGAATCGCGATGCAGACGCCGAGCGCGAAGATGTCGGGCCAGGTCGGATTGCGCTGGTGCTTGTCGACCAGGATGAAACCGCGCGGATTGGTCAACCCGTCGACCCCGCGTACGGCCTCGACCCCGCGGAAGGCTGGCAGCATCATGGAGTAGGCGAACGGCAGATCGTGGGTCGCCCGCACCGCGCCGTCCTCACCGATCTCTTCGACGTGCATCAGGCCGGCGTCGACGCTCGTCACCCGGGCGTTGGTGATCCATTTTATGTGGCGCTGGCGCATCTCGCTCTCCAGCAGGCCCTTGGTGTCGCCCACGCCGTCGAGGCCGAGGTGGCCGATGTAGGGTTCAGAGGTGACAAAGGTCATCGGCACCTTGTCGCGCAGCTTGCGGCGACGCAGCTCGGTGTCGAGGATCATGGCGAACTCATAGGCGGGTCCGAAGCAGGAGGCGCCCTGGACGGCTCCGACCACGATCGGGCCGGGGTTCTCGACGAAGCGGTCGAAGGCGGCAGCCGCCTCGACGGCGTGATCGACATGGCAGATCGAGACAGTGTGCCCGTTCGGTCCGAGGCCCGGAATCTCGTCAAAAGCCAGGTCGGGACCTGTGGCGATGACCAGATAGTCATAGTGGAGCGCCCGACCGTCGGCTAGGTCGATGCCCTTTTCCGCGGGCCGGATACGCGCGGCGGGCACATTGATGAACTCCACGCCCTTGCGTGTCATCACCTCCGGCAGGCTGACCTCGATGGCCTCGCGCTTGCGCCAGTGCACCGCCACCCACGGGTTGGACGGGGTGAAATGGAAGGTGTCGCCCTTGGACACCATGACGACACGGGCGCGGTCGCCCAACGCGTGGCGGATGTCGTAGGCGGCGATAGCGCCCCCGACGCCTGCGCCGAGGATGACAATGGTCGGCCGGTCCATGCGCGGTCTCCTCAAAGGGGTTCCCTGATGCTTGATCCTGGGCCGCCGGAGATCGGCGCGCCTTGATCGGGATCAAGGCCGCAGATCGGCGCCGGGGCCACAGTCCTGAGGCTTGCATCAGCATTAGCATGATCTAATATTAGGCCACGCTAACATAAGGACCTCCCGATGACGAAGCCTGCGGCCCTGTTCATCGCCCTCGCCGCCATCGGTTTCCTGGCCGGCGGCGTGTCGGCTTGCGGCGGGAAGCCTGAGGCGCCGGCGCCGGCGCCCGCGCGCGGTGAGCGCCTGACCGTGACCGAATCCCTGATCGATGCGGTCAAGCCGGCCTCGGCCGTCGTCGCCTCGCGTGATCTCGGCGAGGCCCGGGCGCGTATTCCGGGCACGCTCACACAGTTGAATGTGCGCGAAGGCGACATGGTGAGTCAGGGTCAGATCATCGGCCTGGTCGTCGACAACCGCGTCGGGCTCGAGACCGCAGCTTACGGCGCCCAGGTCGCGGCCGCCGAGGCCGAGGCCGCCCGCGCCCGGGCCGACCTCTCGCGCATCCAGACGCTGTTCAACAAGGGCATCTACGCGCAGGCCCGGCTCGACCAGGCCCTCGCCGCCTCCCAGGCCGCCAACGCCCAGGTCCGGGCGGCGCGCGCCGTGCGCTCGGCCAGCGCCGAGACCGGGGCCCAGGGCCGGATTCTCGCCCCGACCTCGGGTCGGGTGCTGGCCGCCGACGTGCCCGCCGGCTCGGTGGTCAGCGCCGGACAATCGGTGGCCACCATCACGGCGGGACCGCTGGTCCTGAGGCTGGAACTGCCCGAGGCCCAGGGCCGCAACCTGCGGGTCGGCCAGGGCGTCGTCGTCTCGTCCGGCGACCTGCCCGGCGTCAGCACCGGGACCATCGCCCAAGTCTATCCGGCCTCCACCGCCGGGAGGACCACCGCCGACATCGCCGTCGCCGGCCTGGCCAGCGACCGTGTCGGACAGCGGGTCATGGTCCAGATTCCTCTTGGCCAGCGGCGCGCGCTGGTCGTCCCGCATCGCTTCGTCGCCACCCGTTTCGGCATCGACTTCATCCGCACCGTCGACCGCGCCGGTCGGGTCAGCGAGGCCCCGGTCCAGCTGGCGGGCCCCGTCGCAGGCGACCGCGTTGAGGTGCTGTCGGGCCTGACCGCAGGCGATGTCGTCCTCGCCCCCACAAACGCCGCCGCGCCGGAGCGCGCCCGATGAACCTCGGCCTTTCCGGACGCCTGACGC
The DNA here is from genome assembly GCA_038241335.1 of Caulobacterales bacterium. Classification (GTDB taxonomy): domain Bacteria; phylum Pseudomonadota; class Alphaproteobacteria; order Caulobacterales; family Caulobacteraceae; genus Brevundimonas. The sequence goes on from JBBRFV010000046.1 coordinate 3,206, forward strand.
GCGCCACGCTCAACTCGCCCCTGACCCCCCTGATGCTGCGGGCGGCGATCGCCGTCGGCCTGATGGCCGTGTTGTCGATCCCCCGCGAGGAGGAGCCGCAGATCAGCGTGCCCATGGTCGACATCACGGTCGCGGCGCCGGGCTTGAGCGCCGCCGACGCCACCGAACTGGCGGCCAAGCCGCTGGAGGCGATCGTCCGCAGCATCGACGGCGTGGAGCACGTCTACACGCAGGTGCAGGATGACCAGGTCATGGTCACCGCCCGTTTCAGGGTTGGCTCGGATCCCGACGACGCGGCGGTTCGCGTGCACGAGAAGGTGCGCGCGAACTACGGCGCCATTCCCGTCGGGGTGTCCGAGCCGCGGATCGTAACCCGCGGCATCAATGACGTGCCCGTTGTGGTCCTGACCCTGACGCCGCGCGCTGACGCGGCCGCCCGGTGGAGCGACCAGGCCCTGTACGATATCGCCGCCCGGCTCAGGACCGAGATCGGCAAGGTAGAGGATGTCGGCCTGACCTTCATCGTCGCCGGACGACCCTCCGAGATTCGCGTCGAGCCCGATCCGGCTCGCATGGCGGCGCGGGGCGTGGCGCTGTCTTCCATCCTCGAGACCGTGGCCCAGGCCAACCGAAGTTTCCCGGCGGGCTCCGTCCGCGATCAGGGCCAGGCCCTGACCCTGCGCTCCGGCGACCGGCTGGCCGCGCCCGCCGATGCATCCCTGCTGACCGTCCATTCGATGGCCGGCGAGCCCGTCTATCTGCGTGACGTGGCGAACGTGGTGCAGGCGCCGCGCGAGGATCAGGCCCGGGCCGCCCACTACGCCCGCAGCGCCGAGGGCTGGAGCCGAACCCCGGCGGTCAGTCTGGCTGTGGCCAAACGCCAGGGGGCCAACGCCGTGGTCGTCTCGCATGGCGTCATGCAGCGGGTCGATGCGCTGAAGGGGACGCTGATCCCGGACGGACTGGAGGTCGTGGTCACGCGCGACTACGGCGAGACGGCCAATGAGAAGGCCAATGAGCTGCTGATGCACCTCGGTCTGGCGACGATTTCCATCGTCATCCTGATCGGCTTCGCCATCGGCTGGCGCGAAGCGGGCGTGACGGCGGTGGTGATCCCGACGACCATCCTGCTGACCCTCTTCGCTTCCAACCTGATGGGCTACACCATCAACCGCGTCAGCCTGTTCGCCCTGATCTTCTCCATCGGCATCCTCGTCGACGACGCCATCGTCATGATCGAGAACATCGCCCGCCACTGGGCCATGAACGACGGCCGCAGCCGCGCCCAGGCCACCATCGAGGCTGTGGCGGAGGTCGGGAATCCCACCATGGTGGCCACGCTTACCGTGGTCGCCGCCCTGCTGCCCATGCTGTTCGTCTCGGGCCTGATGGGGCCCTATATGGCGCCGATCCCGGTCAACGCCTCGGCGGCCATGGTCTTCTCCTTCTTCGTCGCCGTGGTCATCGCGCCCTGGTTGATGATCCGCCTCGCCCGCAAGACCCTGGCCGACGGCAAGGGTCACGAGCACGGCGGGGGGCTGCTCGGGCGACTCTATCGCAAGGTGGCGACGCCAGTGATCCGCTCCCGCCGCAGCGCCTGGACCTTCCTGATCGTCGTCGGCCTAGCCACCCTGCTGGCCATGTCGATGTTCGGCTTCCGGGCCGTACCGGTGAAGCTGCTGCCGTTCGACAACAAGTCCGAGCTCCAGGTCGTGCTCGACATGCCCGAGGGAACCAGCCTTGAGGCCACTGAACGCACCCTGGCCGGCGCCGCGGCCGTGGCCGGGACCCTGAGCGAGGTGGAGTCGCTGGAAAGCTATGCGGGGACCGCCGCGCCGTTCAACTTCAACGGCCTGGTGCGCCACTACTTCCTGCGCGCCGGAGCCGAGCAGGGCGATCTGGCCGTCATGCTGGCGCCGAAGGGCGATCGCAGCCGCAGCAGCCACGCCATCGCCCTCGACCTCCGTCGCCGCCTCGCCGACTTGCCTCTGCCGGCCGGGACGTCGCTCAAGGTGGTCGAGGCCCCCCCGGGGCCGCCGGTGCTGGCGACCCTGCTGGCCGAGGTCTACGGCCCCGACGCCGCCACCCGCCGCGCTGTGGCCGCCGAGCTGGAGACACTGTTCCGGGCCCAGTCGTCGGTAGTCGATGTGGACAACAGCTACGGCGTCCGGCGCCCGGTGCTTCGCCTGATCCCCGACCGCGAGAAGATCGAACGCTTCGGCCTGTCCGAACGCGAGGTGCAGGATTCCATCGCCGCCGTCATGGGCGGGCAGGTGCTCGGCTACGCGGCCCGTAACGACGAGCGCACTCCGGTGGAGATCGCTGTTCGCCAGCCGCAGTCGGCCCGCGCCTGGACAGAGCAGATGGCGGTCATGCCCGTTGCCGTGACGACGGTCGATGGCGGCCGCCGTCTGGTCGAACTTGGCGAGGTGGTCGAGGCGCGCCGCGAGCTGGCCGACTGGCCGGTCTACCGCCGTGACGGCCGCGCCGCCGAAATGGTCACCGCCGAGCTGGCCGGCCAGTTCGAGGCGCCGATCTACGGCATCCTCGCCATCGACGCGGCCATCAAGAACCATGACTGGAAGGGCCTGCCGCGTCCCGAGGTCCGGCTCAACGGCCAGCCGACGGACGAAACGGTCCCGACCGTGCTGTGGGACGGCGAGTGGGAGATAACCTGGGTGACCTTCCGCGACATGGGAGCCGCTTTCGGCGTGGCCCTGCTGGGGATCTATGTCCTTGTCGTCGCCCAGTTCAGGGATTTCCGCATCCCGCTGGTGATCCTGACGCCCATTCCCCTGACCCTGATCGGCATCGTCATCGGCCACATCCTGTTCCGCGCGCCCTTCACCGCCACCTCGATGATCGGCTTCATCGCCCTGGCAGGGATCATCGTGCGAAATTCGATCCTGCTGGTCGACTTCATACGCCACGCCCGCACACCCGGACGGCCCTTGCGCGAGGTGCTGCTGGAGGCCGGAGCCATTCGCTTCAAGCCGATCCTGCTGACCGCCCTGGCGGCCATGATTGGCGCGGCGGTGATCCTGTTCGATCCGATCTTTCAGGGTCTGGCGATCTCGTTGTTGTTCGGCCTCATCTCCTCGACGATTCTGACGGTGCTGGTGCTCCCGGCCATCTATATCGCGTTGAAGGACGACGGCCGACCCCTGGCCGAACCCGCTGAAGAGACGCCATGACCGACGCCCCGCCCATGCTGAGCGCCGCCGCCCTGTCGGCGCTCGAAGCCAGCGCCGCCCCCGCTGCGGGTCTGATGCATCTCTTTGCAAATCCGCAGAGGCTCATGCTCATGTGCCGGCTCAGCGAGGGCGAGTGCGCGGTCGGCGAGTTGGCCGCATTTATCGGCCTCTCACAGTCAGCCTGTTCCCAACACCTGGCGCGCCTTCGCGACGCGGGCGTCATCGCACCCCGCCGCGACGCCCAGACGATCTACTACCGGATCGAAGACCCGGCGGCCGCCCGGGTGATCAGCCTGCTCTGCGACATCTATGGCGACAAGCCGAAGGACCCGACCCCATGACCTATTACACAGCCCGCACCGTCGAAGGCGCCTTCGACGCCGTCGTGGAACGCACCCGCGCCGCCCTGCAGAAGCACGGCTTCGGCGTCCTCACCGAGATCGACGTCCAGGCCACGCTGAAGACCAAGATCGGCCAGGACTTCCGCCCCTACCGCATCCTCGGCGCCTGCAACCCGGTCATGGCCCACGAGGCCCTGAAGCTGGAGCCGCACGTCGGCGTCATGCTGCCCTGTAACGTCGTCGTCCAGCAGACCGAAGGCGGCGTCGAGGTCTTCGCGGTCGATCCGGCCGCCTCGATGTCGGCCATCGACAACGCCGAACTGCTCGGTCACGCCCGAACAGTGGGCGACCATCTTCGCGCCGCTATCGCCGACGTTTGATCCCAGGCATGTTTGTTTTCAGTGGCTGAATTACAGTCCGCTCCCGATGCTGTGGACGGCTCCCCATAGTGCACGGCATCAATGCTGAGGGCGGCGCAGCCCTTCCGCTGAATACTTCAGTATCCGACAGCTAAGACCATCAAAGTCCGCGAGTGGTCGGGAGCGATCATTGAGCCGGGTCGGCGCGGGTGTCCGTTTTCCGTCTGGCCCTGAATGGGCGCTCCTGGCGCTCTGCCGACCTCGGGGCCCGCGGACGCCCTGACCGTCCGGATGGGTGGTTGGTGGACGCGCCATCTCGGACGTTCGCGAAGCGGTTGTCGTGATCCCGTCGTGGAGACAGACTCTTCTCCCCGGCGTTCAAGCTTGCGGCATCCCGTCACCTTCCGGCTCGCCAAGGCCGAGGTCGCCCTCGTCGAACAGGTGGAATTCGTGCCAGACGCCGTTTAGCACGCCGAAGGCGACGGCCAGTCCAACGCCGAGAATCCAGGCGAAATACCACATGGTGTATGTCCTTCAGCGATCAGTAGAGGTCGGGGTTGGTCTTGAACTCGGTGGAACTGCTCCGCCCCCAAAGCACCCTGTAGACCCAGGCCGTGTAGATGAGGATCAGGGGCAGGAAGACGATGGTGACGCCCAGCATGATGAATAGCGTCAGATGGCTGGACGACGCGTTCCAGACTGTCAGGCTGGAGCTCGGGTCTACCGAGCTGGGCAGGATAAACGGGAACATCGCCAGGCCGACCGTGGAGATGATGCCCACAGCGCCGAGCGACGAGCCGCCAAACGCAAGCGGTTCGGACCGGCGCCAAAGGCCCGCCAGGGCGATGGCGGTCCCCAGAAGGCCCAGCACGGGCGCGGCGATTGTCCACGGGGCCGCTGTGTAGTTGTCGAGCCACGCGCCGGGCGCCGCCACGACCACCGTGCGCAGCGGGTTCGACATTCCAGAGGGGTCGATCCGGCCGACGATGCGGAAGCCCAGGTCGCCAAATGCGACGAAAAGACCGCCGCCGATGAAGAGCGCTAGGCTCGCCAAGCCAGCGATTGTTCCATAGGTGCGGGCCCGGGTCTGAACGGGGCCCCGCTCCGCCTTGAGGCCGAGCCAGGCCGCGCCGTGAAGCACCAGCATGGCGACCGAGAGCAGGCCGCACAACAGACTGAATGGCGTGAACAGTCCCAGCAGGTCGCCCTCATAGAAGGACCGTAGATCGCTATCCAGATGGAAGGGCGCGCCGAGCAGGACGTTGCCTACCGCGACACCGAAGACCAGCGCGGGCACGAACCCGCCGATGAACAGCGCCCAGTCCCAGAAGGTGCGCCAGCGTGCGTCCGGACGCTTGGACCGGTATTTGAACGCAACCGGCCGCAGGATCAGCGCCGACAACACCAGGAACATCGCGAGATAGAAGCCCGAGAAGCTGACGGCGTAGACGAACGGCCAAGCCGCGAAGATCGCGCCGCCGCCGAGGATGAACCAGACTTGGTTGCCCTCCCATGTCGCGCCGACGGTGTTGATCACCATTCGGCGTTCCTCGTCGGTCCTGGCCACGAACGGCAGCAGGGCGCCGACGCCGAGATCGAACCCGTCGGTCAGGGCGAAGGCGATCAGCAACACGCCCAGCAGGCCCCACCAGATCAGGCGGAGGGTCGCGTAGTCGAGGAACAGTTCCATCTCGGATATCCTTCGTACTGGATGGTCAGGCGGCGGCGGGCGCAGGTGTCGGGGCAGGCGGTTCCGGCCCGTCGGTCGGGCCCGGGGTCTCCAGGGAGAGGTCGAGGCCGAACAGGTCGATCTCCGCGAACGGACCCTTCTTGATGGTCTTCAGGATCAGCCCGATCTCGACTACCGCCAGGACGCCGTAGAGGACGGTGAAGCCGATGATCGTGGCCCACAACTGGGCCGCGCTGAGGCTCGATGCGCCCAGGAAGGTCGGCAGCACGCCCTCGACGGCCCAGGGCTGGCGTCCCACCTCGGCGAGGATCCAGCCCAGTTCGGTGGATATCCACGGCAGCGGAATAGCGAGCACGGCCAGCCACAGGAACCATCGCGTCTCATGCTTGCGCAGGGTGCAGAGCACGAAGGCGGTGGCGAACAGGCCGATCATGAGGAACCCGATCCCGGCCATGATGCGGAACGACCAGAACATCACCGGTACGTTGGGCACGGTGCTCCAGGCCGCCTGCACCACCTGGTCCGGCGTCGCGTCGCGGGGATCGGCGACATAGCGTTTGAGCAGCAGGGAATAGCCGAGATCGCGGCGATTGAGCTCGAAGGCGCTGCGCGCGGCCATGTCGGTCGGGTCGGCCTTGATCCGCTCGAGGGCGTCATAGGCCAGCACCCCGGACTCGATGCGGGTCTCCGCTGTGGCAACCAGTTCGAGAATGCCTTCGACGGGCTTGTCGATACTGCGGGTGGCGATCAGTCCGAGCACATAGGGGATGTGGACCGCATAGTGGGTCTGGCGATCCTTCAGGCTGGGGAGGCCGAACGCGGTCAGTCCAGCTGGAGCGGGCTCGGTGCGCCACATGGCCTCCAGGGCCGCCAGCTTCATTTTCTGGTTGTCGGTCAGGGCGTAGCCGCTCTGGTCGCCCAGAACGACGACCGAGAGAGAGGCCGCCAGGCCGAAGGCCGCCGCGACGGTCATCGAGCGTTTGGCGAAGCCCTTGTGGCGACCCTTCAGCAGATAGAAGGCCGAAATGCCCAGCACGAAGACCGAAGCGATGACATAGCCCGCGCTGACCGTGTGGACGAATTTGGCCTGGGCCACCGGATTGAACAGCACGGCCATGAAGTCGGAGACTTCCATACGCATGGTATCGGGATTGAAGGTTGCGCCGACCGGGTTCTGCATCCAGCCGTTGGCGATCAGGATCCACAGCGCCGACAGATTGGTGCCGAGCGCCACCATGAAGGTGACGAACAGGTGGCCAACCCGGCTCAGCTTGTCCCAGCCGAAGAACATCAGCCCGACGAAGGTCGCTTCCAGGAAGAAGGCCATCAGTCCCTCGATGGCCAGCGGCGCGCCGAAAATGTCGCCGACGTAGTGGGAGAAATAGGACCAGTTCATCCCGAACTGGAACTCCATAGTGATCCCGGTCGCGACGCCCAGCGCGAAATTGATCCCGAACAGCAGACCCCAGAAGCGGGTGATGGACCGCCAGATCGGTCGGCGGGTCATCACATAGATGCTCTCCATGATGACCAGCATGAACGACAAGCCGATCGTCAGCGGCACGAACAGGAAGTGATACAGAGCCGTCAGCGCGAACTGCAGCCGGGAGAGGTCGACGACCTCGAGGTTAATCATGGGATCAGACTCCGCAGCGCCGGTCCGGCGACCGATGAGCTCCTCGCCTAGGACTGCGTCCGACGCGCCGCCTTGATCTCGATCAAGGCCCCGGCAGCACCGGCGGCTAATGCAGGCCGATGACGGCGGACGCGCTTTCCACACCTGCTCCCGGATCCTGGCTGAAGGCCGCGGGTCTGCCGTATCGGCGGCTATTGAATCTTTCGGCGGCTCTCGTCATCGCCGACGTCGTGCCCGCGATCGGCTTTGCGGGCGGCCTGGGCGGGGCCGTCGGCGCGCTTGAGCGCTCGGGGGCGGACGCCATTCCGTGGTTGGCTCTAGCAGCCGCGAGCTTGCTGATGCGTGGCCTGACGGGTCAGGCGGCGACCATCGTCTCGGCGAGAGCCGCAACTGCGGTCAAGGGCGCAGTAAGGCAAAGGATTGTAGCCGACCTGTTCGCCGGTCGCAGACCCGCCGCCACGGCCATGACCGCCGCCGTGGAGGCGGTCGAAACGCTGCACGGCTACGTC
>JBBRFV010000047.1:0-10802 GCA_038241335.1 Caulobacterales bacterium
GACCCCTTCGTCCGTCTCGACCAGGAGGGCGTCGGCGACCTGATCCGCATCGCCGCCGAACGCGGCCGCTCGGTCCGTCCCGACATGAAGATGGGCATCTGCGGCGAGCATGGCGGCGACCCGTCGTCGATCGCCTTCTGCGAGGAAATCGGCCTGACCTACGTCAGCTGCTCCCCCTACCGCGTGCCCATCGCCCGCCTCGCGGCGGCCCAGGCGGCGCTCAACATGCGAAACGGGACCGAGCGGGAGAAGGATCGCTAAGGCGTCAGGCCCCGAGGATCCAGCCTTCTTCCTGCTCGACCCTGGCGATCAGAGCTTCGGATGCGCTCTTCGGCGGCCCGAAGGCCTTGCCCAGCGTTCCGGCCTCGTCCAGCGCGGCCAGGGCCTCCGCGGTCGCGCGGACCTGGGCCTGGTCCTTGAACTCGCCCCCGGCCGGCCTGGCGTCGAACATTGACGGCCAGACCTCGACCACCAGCGCCGAGAGGGGCTCGACATCGGCGGCGTCCAGAGTCCGCCAGCCCGTGCCGAACGGCCAGACAGCGCCCGACGGCCCGAGGTTCTCCAACAGACGGCGCACTGCCGGGATGCCGACCAGCGTCTGCCCGCCGACCGCACCCGCGCCGTGCATCTGCCAGACCGGCCTGGGCTGGAGCTTGCCCTTGCGGACCGCCTCCTCTGTCGCCCGGAACTCCGGGATGTCGGCGCCCGCGCCGGCGGGCGGCTTGGTCGTCGTCAGCCAGCGCTGGGCCTGCTTGGCCGGCGCGCCCCACATGGGCCAGGCTTGGTCGGTCATCAGCCGGTTGATCTTGGCCGCGACCTGATAGCGGTTGTTTGTGTTGTCAGCCTTGTCGACGACGTTGGCGGCGATGAATTTCCACATCGCCGACCACGGCGTTCCAGTCAGTTTCAGCCGTTCCGCCGTGCCCGCTGGATAGCCGAAATTGAAGTCGAACCCGACGAGAACGCGATCGCCGCGCTTGCGATGCTCGGCCAGCAGAGAGGCGAGCAGGGCCTCGCCCTCGGCGCGCGTCGCCGCGTTGTGCGTCTCGGTGTAGAGGCGGAAGCGCACGTCGCGCTTGGCCACGCCGATCCAGACGGACTGGTCGCCCAGCTTCTTGCCCTCGGCGGCGGTCCAGTCGGCGATGATGTAGGCGTCGAACAGACGGGCCACGGCGGGCGCTCCGGTACTCGGGAAAAACAGGGATGCGGGCTTCTAGCGCTCCGCGGCGCTTGCCGGAAGGGCGATCAGCCCTTCAGCAGGGCTTCGAGGTGCGAAAGCCACCGACGTCCCAGCCGCAGCGCCTCGGCCGGCGAGCCGGTCTGGACCGGCTGGGTTGCGTCCCACAGGGCCAGTTCGAACTCGGGATGACGCGCGTCCGCGAACATAAGCCGCAGCACCACCTGCTCGGCGTCGGGAGCGAGAACGTCCAGCGCCTTGCGGGTCTCGCCCCGCCGGACGCGGGCCAGCACGTGGCCGTCAACGATGATCTCGCCACCCTCGATCTCGTCAAAGGCGTAGACGAGGCCCGATCCGCCACGGTTCCACAACACAGCGACCTGGCCGCCGTCGAAGTCCAGGCCCGCGGCGCGGCCTTCGGCGGGCGACAGGGCTTCAGCTTCAGGCGTCGCGCCCAGTGACTTCAGCAGGGCGCGGCGCATGCGCCGTTCCGGCTCCATCCACCAGGCCAGCAGCAGGGCTCCGGTGGTCAAGGCCGCAGCCGCGAGCGCCACCAGGAGAACGACCCGGAGCGCCTCGCCCACGGCTCAGTCCTCCAGATCGACGACGACGGGGACATGGTCGGACGGCTTGTCCATGTCTCGCGCGTCGCGGTGGGTTTCAACCGAGCGGAAACGATCGGCCGCCTGGGGCGACAGCAGGTGGAAGTCGATGCGGATGCCGTGGTCGCGCTGCCAGGCCCCGGCCTGATAATCCCAGAAGGTGTAGGTTCCCGGCGGCTGCTTGCCGAGTTCGCCGGCCTCGGACAGACCGAGGTAGCGCAGGGCCTGGAAGGCGGCCCGGCTCTCGGGCTGGAACAGGGCGTCGCCGACCCATGCGTCGGGGTTCCTCGCATCGTCAGGCGTCGGGATCACGTTATAGTCGCCGCACAGGGTGAAGGCCTCTTCCAGCGCCAGCAGGTCTCGGGCGTGGGCGTGCAGTCGGTCCATCCAGGCCAGTTTGTAAGCGAATTTCCCGGTTCCGATCGGATTGCCGTTGGGCAGGTAAAGGCCGCCCACACGCACCGGCCGGGGGGCCTCGACCACCGCCTCGATGTATCGCGCCTGCTCAAACTCGGCCTCGAAGCCCGACGCATCCACGCCGGGCAGGCCGCGCCGCACGTCGGACAACGGGTATTTCGAAAGGATGGCCACGCCGTTGTAGGTCTTCTGGCCATTGGTCTCGACGTTGTAGCCCAGGCTCTCGAAAGCCTCGCGCGGGAATTTCTCTTCCACGCATTTGATCTCCTGGAAGCAGCAGACGTCAGGCTGCGCCACTTCCAGCCACGCCAGCACCGTCGGCAGGCGGGCGTTGACCGAATTCACGTTCCAGGTGGCGATGCGCATCCGCCATGGATACGGCGCGTCGGCCCCGTCTGTGAAGCACCGATCGCCGGATCCGGAAACGCCCCCGCGAGCCTGGGCTCACGGGGCGCTCTTTGCGGATCGAAGGCGGCTAATGTTGTTCAGTGGTCGCCGGGGCTGCGGTCTCCGGAGCGGGTGTCAGCTTGCAGCCGTCGCCGATGTGTTGAGCGATGGCGCAGGCGTAGACCTGCTGGGTCTGGCCGGCGGTATTCACACGGGCGATATATCCATCGCCGACGGCGCATTTGGCCTCGTAGAACCGACCGTTGTTGTTTGAGCCCATGAGGCGGACCTGGGTGACCTGACAACCCGAGGCGTCCGTGCCGGCCAGCTTGCCCTGGAAACCGGCCGCCTGCTCTTCGGTGGTTGTGAAGCTGCAGGTCTCGTGGGTCAGCGCGACCTCGAGGCAGTCGGTGACCTGCCAGCCGGTCGCGGTCTTTTCGAGCCAGTAGCCGTCGGCGCCGGGGCAGCCGGCTTCGTAGACGAGGTTGCCGGCGGTGCTCTTGCCGATCACCGCGGCCTGATCCACCGCGCAGGTGACGCCAGCTTCGTGGGCGTAGGCCGACACGAACGAGACGAGATCAACGTTGTGAGCCATGGCGCATTGCTGACCGACGTCGGCTGCGGGATCCCGTTGGCGGGCGCGGAAGGCCTGACCGAGAAGTTCCATGCAGTTGTAGGTCTGCGGCGGGGTTGATGCCTGAAGGATGTAGCCCGGGCCGTCCGCGCAGGCGACTTCGAAGAGGACCTGCTGTTCGGTGTTGACGCCCAAGCGATTGGCGTCGCTGACCTGGCAGGTCAGACCGGCGGCGACAGCCACGGCCTGGGCCGCCACCTTGTTCTCCTCGGGAGTGGGCGGCGTTGGGGCGGCGGTGCGCGAATGTTGGGCGCGCTCCTGACGGCGCTGGTTGGCGGCCGCAACCCGGCTCGGCGTAACCGCGCTGACGGGCATATTGGCCGTTTCCGGCGATACGGGCTGGGGAAGCGGCGGATAAAGCTGCGGGAAGGCGCTCGCGGGCGCAGGCTGCGCCGCAAACACCGCCAACGCCAAGGCGCCGATGAGCGCGAGCGTCTTGTTGCTGAACACGATGAACCTCCGGATGCGAAATCTTGCTAAAAGCATTGGCCGTCGGTCAGGACGCGGTCAAGCGTCCATGCGAAAGGCCCCTCGACGGCGCCGAGCACGACGGTGTATCCCGTCTCGAGTTTCGATTGGAGACGGACTTGGCCGACGGTGTCGTTCCGGAGCATGACAGGGCCGGCACGGGTGCGCGTGGTCTGATCTATCCGTTCGCGGGGCCCCCTGCATCCGGCGAGGCGATCGAGGTCGCGCCCGATGTGCTGTGGATGCGGCTGTCGATGCCGATCGCGCTGGATCACATCAATGTCTATGGGGTCCGGGACGGCGATGGCTGGGCCCTGGTCGACACGGGGTTGAAGATTCCTTCGTGCCGGGAGGGCTGGGAAGCCCTGCTGGCCGGACCTCTGGGCGGGCGGGCCGTCACGCGGGTGATCTGCACCCACATGCACCCCGATCACATCGGTCTGGCCGGTTGGCTGTGCGAGCGGTTCGATGCGCCGCTGGTGATGACGCGTGTGGAATATGTGACCGCGCGCATGCTGCTGGCCGACATGGGCCAGCCGGCGCCGGAGAGCGGCGCACGGTTCTACCGCGCCGCGGGCTGGAGCGATGCGCAGATCGAGATATGGCGGGCCGAGTTCGGCCAGTTCGGCCGCGCGGTGTCGCCGATGCCCAGCGGCTATGTGCGGATGCGGGAAGGGGACCGGCTGTTGATCGGCGGCAAGGCCTGGCGTGTCGTCGTCGGCGAGGGCCACAGCCCGGAGCATGCCTGCCTCTGGCGCGAGAGCGACGACCTCGTGCTGGGCGGCGACCAGATCCTGCCGAAGATCTCGTCGAACGTGTCCGTCTGGTCGACAGAGGCCGATGCTGACCCGTTGGGCGACTGGCTGGCGTCGCTGGAGCGGATGAAGACCGTCCTGCCCGACGACGCTCTGGTCCTGCCGTCGCACGGCGAGGTGTTCCGCGGGGTGCAGACCCGGCTCGACGCCTTGATCCGGGGGCATGATGCGGGGCTGAGGCGTCTTGAGCGGACGCTGAAAACGCCGAAACGCGCCGTCGATGTGTTTTCCGCCCTGTTCGCCCGGCCGATCGGCCAGGGCGTGCTGGGCATGGCCACCGGCGAGAGCCTGGCCCATCTCAACTATCTGACCCATCGGGGCCGGGCCGTGCGCACGCGCGACGCAGACGGCGTGGACTGGTGGGTCGCGACCAGGGGAACAACCACATGACCGACCAGATCCAGAGCGCGCTCGCCGACGGGGTGCTGACCGTCACCCTGGCGCGGCCCGAGAAGAAGAACGCCATCACCCAGGCGATGTACGCCGCCCTGGCCGAGGCGGCCGAGCGGGCCCGCACCGACGACGCGGTGCGGGTGCTGATGTTCCGTGGCGAGGGGGACAGTTTCTCGGCCGGCAACGATATCGCCGACTTCATCGCCCTGGGGTCGCAGGGAGGCGGGCCCGCCGACATGCCGGTGTTCCGCTTTCTCAAGGCGCTGGCGGACCTGGACAAGCCGGCCGTGGCCGCCGTGCGCGGCCGGGCGGTGGGCATCGGCCTGACGCTGTTGCTGCACTGCGACATGGTGGTCGTGGCCGAGGACGCTCTGCTGTCCGTTCCCTTCGTCAATCTGGCGCTGGCGCCTGAAGCCGCATCGTCAATGCTGCTGCCGGCGCTTCTGGGTCATCAGCGGGCTTTCGAACTGTTCGCGTTGGGCGAGCCGATCGACGGGCGGACGGCTCATGCCTGGGGCCTGGCCAACCGCGCGGTCCCCGCCGACCAGGTCGAGGCCGTCGCCGCCGGACTGGCGGGCAAGCTGGCGGCCCGGGCGCCCAACTCCATCCGCAAGACCAAGCGTCTGATGCGCGACGCCGAACGGCTTTGGGCCCTGATGCAGCGCGAGGGCGAGGCCTTCGGCAGCCAGATGTCCAGCCCCGAGGCTATGGAGGCCTTCATGGCCTTCAGCCAGAAACGGGCGCCGGATTTCTCGAAAGCCGGTTGATTCGAAACCGCGTCGGCCCTAGTTGCGCGCCCTCATGTTCGACGCCCCCGCCATCCCCGCGCCCCTGCGCATCGAAACCGAGACGGTGGCGGACGCCGCGGCGGTGGAGGCGCTCGTGCTGGCGGCCTTCGGTCCCGGACGATTCGCCAAGACGGCGGAACGGTTGCGCGAGCAAGCCGCAGTGGCCGCCGGGTTTGTGGTTCGCGATCAGGGCCGGGTGATCGGTTCCGTGCGCTTGTGGACCGTCACGGTCGGCGCGACGCCCGCCCTGTTCCTCGGACCGATCGCCGTCGCGACGGACAGCCGCAGCGCCGGTCTGGGCGCCGATCTGGTGCAGGCCTGCGTCGATCACGCGGCCAGCGCCGGCGGGAGCATCCTGCTGGTCGGGGACATGGGCTATTTCGAGCGCTTCGGCTTTGCGATCGCGCCCGATGTGCGGCTGCCCGGTCCGGTCGATCAGGGACGCGTGCTGTGGCGGGGCGAGGGCGAACCGGTCGGAACGGTTCGCGCCACCGGCCCGGCGTCCGCGTGAAAAAACGAGTCCAGCGAGTCCAGAGAGTCCAGATGTGTCGATGCAGCCGTTTCGACGCGTTGCGCGAGGATATTTGATTGTCAAAGACCGGCCCCGACGGGATTTTGGCCATTCAGGCACGTGGCTACGTCAGATACGGACGTAGGCGGCGCCTCAGAAGGGGTTTGCCGCCGCCGCCCCTACGCCTAAGTCTGGACCCATGGCATCCACGGCCGACAGCAAGACAGGACTGGCCGCCGTCGCCGAGGCGGCGAAACTGGCGCCCAATTCCGGTGATGGGGGACGCGGCCTGCCGCCCGTGCATCTGTGGAATCCGGCCCACTGTGGCGACATCGACATCGTCATCCGCCGCGACGGGGTCTGGATGCATGAAGGTTCGCCGATCGGCCGGGCCGAGCTCGTGCGCCTGTTTTCGACGGTGCTGCGCAAGGACCCCGAGGGCTACTGCCTGGTCACGCCGGTCGAAAAGCTGTCGATCCGGGTCGAGGACCTGCCGTTCCGGGCAGTCGCCGTGGACATCGGAAACGACGCCCTGACCTTCACCACCGATGTCGGCGACGTGGTCGAGGCGGGGATGGAGCATCCGATCGAGGTCGAGACCGACGCCGTCACCGGCGAGCCCGCGCCGCGCCTACACGTTCGGGCGGACCTGTGGGCCCGAATCGCGCGGCCGGTCTTCTATGAACTGGTTGAGCGGGCGGCGGTCGAGGGCGGACGGCTGACGGTGCGGTCCAATGGCGCGGCCTTCGCCTTGGGACCTCGTGGGGCAGGCGTCGAATGAGCCTGGGGCCCCTGCGTGAACGCCTGATGGAACGGCTGAGGCCGGTCGGGGACTGGTCGCCGGAGGCGGGGGCGGTGCGGTCGGATTTCGACCTCAACCCCGGCGCGGCGCGGCCCGAACGCCTGTTGCGGCCCGCGGCCGTCCTGGTGCCGGTCATCGCCCATGCCAGCGGAGCGACGGTGCTGATGACCCGCCGCGCCGACACCCTGACCAGCCACACCGGCCAGATCGCCTTCCCGGGCGGGCGGCTTGATCCGGGCGAGACGGCGGCCGAAGCCGCTCTGCGAGAGGCCTTCGAAGAGGTCGCTCTCGATCCCGACGCGGTTGAGGTGCTCGGGGTTGGCGACGCCTATGAGACCGGCACCGGCTTCCTGATCACCCCGGTGGTGGGATGGCTGCGCGAGCCGCCCGAGACACAGCCCTCGCCCGACGAGGTCGCCGAAGTGTTCGAAGCCCCCTGGGACTTTCTGATGGAGCCCGCCAATCATCGCCGGGACTTCTACGATCGCGAGGGCGAGCCGCGCCGCTGGTTCTGGGCCGTGCCCTATGAGGAGCGCTATATCTGGGGCGTGACGGCCGGAATCGTGCGGGCCCTGCGCGTCCGTCTCTATGAGGACGAGCCGCAGACGGCGATCGGGGAGGATGGGAAGTGAGCGCTGAGCTGCGCGATCAGTCGTGGCTGAGCGCCCCGGCGACCCGAGCCGTCCTTGCAGCGCTGGAGGCGGCGGGCGGCCCGGGTTGCGCCCGCTTCGTCGGCGGCTGCGTGCGCAATGCCCTGATGGGCCAGCCCATCGACGACATCGACATCGCCACGATCCTGAAACCGCAGGAGACGGAGGCCGCGATCCGCGCCGCCGGCCTCAAAGCCGTGCCCACCGGCATCGCCCACGGCACGGTCACGGCGGTGTCCGGGCGCCGCCCGTTCGAGATCACCACGCTGCGCCGCGACGTCTTCACGGACGGGCGCAACGCCACAGTCGCCTACACCGACGACTGGGCCGAGGATGCGGCCCGCCGCGACTTCCGCCTCAACGCCCTCTACGCCGACGGTTCCGGCCAGGTGTTCGATCCGACGGGAGAAGGGCGGGCCGATGCGGCGGCGGGACGGATCGTGTTTGTCGGCGACCCTGCCACCCGCATCCGCGAAGACTATCTGCGCATCCTCCGCTTCTTCCGCTTCTTCGCCTGGTACGGCCGGGGCGAGCCCGACGCGGCCGGTCTGGCCGCCTGCAGCGCGCTGGCGTCGGGCATGACGCGGCTGTCGGCCGAGCGGGTGTCCAAGGAGTTCATGAAACTGCTGGCCGCCCCGGACCCACGCGGGGCTCTGGCCGCCATGGCCGCCGCCGGCGCGCTGGCGGAAATCCTTCCCGAAGCGAGTGTCGGCGACGCGTTCGACCGGACCGTCGAACTCAGCGCCGATCCCGTGACCCGGCTGGCGAGCCTGTTCCCCACCAACGAGCGCGTCGTGCAGGCGTTCGCGGCGCGGCTGCGGTTCCCCAATGCAGCGCGGGACCGTCTGACGGCGACGGCGCGGGCGATCGCCGAGGTGCAGCTGGACATGACATATCCGCAGGCCCGGGCGGCGATCTACCGCCACGGCGGGCGGGCGGTGGCCGACGCCGTCCTGCGCCGACAAGCTGAAACCCAAGGCGGAGACGATGACGCCCTTCGCCTGGTGGCGCTGACCGACGGCTGGACGCCGCCCCGACTGCCCGTCGGTGGACGCGACGTTGCGCGGTTGGGCATACCGCCGGGACCGGAGACGGGACGGTTGCTGAAGGCGTTCGAGACGGACTGGATCGCAAGGGATTTCCCCGCGGACGGCCACCGGGACCGCCTCGCCGCCCTCGCAGGGTCTGTCTCGGCCGGCGGAGAGAATTCATCGTGAACGCCGTTCGCGATGATGCGTTACGGTCAAGCCTGGAGGGACACGCATGGCTACACGAACCGTCGGCGACATCGAGAGAATCTGGTCCAACGTCGAGAGCGTGAAGAAGCTGTCCGACCGGCTGGTCGGCATCGGTCCTCTGGGCATCGGTCTGGACGGGCTGCTTGCCTGGATTCCTGGGGTCAACATCGCTTACGGTCTCGGGGCGGGCGCGCTGCTGATGGTTTTCGCGGGTCAGGCCAAGGCCTCGCCGGCGACGATGGGACGCATGCTGGCCTACATAGCCGTCGACAACCTGACCGATGCGGTGCCGGTCATCGGCTGGGCTGCGGACACCCTGTTCCCCGGTCACCTGATGGCGGCCAAGGCGCTGCAGAAGGACATCGAGAGCACCCACTGGGTCGAGGCCAACGAGGCCGATGCGCGCCGCTCCGGCGACCACGACATGCATGTGGCCGCCATGCGCCGCGACCCCAAGCTCCGACGCGTCGTCTATCTGCACGATTGACGGAAATTAGGAGCGCCAGACCCGGCGAACACCCCTATTTCGGCGACGCAAGCATCTGAAAGTCATGGCCTTCAAGACCCGACCAGCGTCCTGAACGCGCCCGGGTTCGGTCCCGGACCAGACTGATCTCCGACACGAGTTCGGAGACCGATCCATGAGCGACGACCAAAGCGCCCGGCTGGGACTGCCTTATCTGGCGGCCGCGCAGATGCAGAAGCATGTCACCCTCAACGAGGCGCTGACGCGTCTGGACGCCCTGGTCCAGACCGCCGTCGTCAGCCGCACCACGACCGCCCAACCCGGGACGCCGACGGACGGCGGGCTGTGGATCTTGCCTGACGGGGCGACCGGCGGAGATTGGGCCGCACGCCCGGCGGGGACGTTGGTGAGAGCCGAGGGCGGAGGCTGGAGCGCCGTCGCCGCGCCGGACGGCCTGGTGGCGCTGATTGAGGACGCCGCCGAACTGGTCGTGCGGCACTGGGACGACTGGGTTCCCCTCGGACGGCGGCTGGGCGAAATCCAGAACCTCGGCAGGCTGGGCTTCGGCGCGACGGCCGACAGCGGGAATCCGTTCCTGGCCAAGCTGAACAACGCCCTGTGGACGGCGCTTGAGACGGCATACGGGGGCGACGGCGACCTGCGACTGACGCTGAACAAGGAGTCGGCGGGCGATGTCCTGTCGCTGGTGTTCCAGAGCGGATACGGCGGCCGGGCCGAATTGGGCCTGATCGGAGACGATGATCTCCGGCTCAAGGTCAGCGCCGACGGATCGACCTGGCAGGATGTCTTCAGCGTCGATCGGGCCACCGGACGCGCGGTCTTCGCCGAGGGCGCGGGCCGGGCGTCGGTGACCATCCTGACCGCGGGCGCCGGCTATTCCGCACCCGCCTGGGCGCGCTGGGTCGAAGCCGTCGCGGTGGGCGGCGGCGGGGGAGGCGGGGCCGGGGCCTTCGGCGCGTCCGGCTCTCGCTTCGGCGGCGGCGGCGGCGGCGCAGGCGGGATCAGCACGGCGCGGTGGCCGGTCGATCCGCTATCCGGCGGCCTGACGGTCGTCGTGGGCGGTGGCGGTGCGGCAGGCGTCGCGACGGCCGGATCGACCGGCGGCGGGTCGACGGTCTCCCTGGGCTCGACCGTGTTGCTCACCGCCGCAGGCGGGGGCGGGGGCAGTCCGGGCGACGCCACCAGCGGGACGGCCGGTCCCGGCGGAGCCGGCGCGCCAAACTCCAATGGCGGCGGAGCATCCAGCGTCACGGCCGCGGCCGCCGAGGGCCAGAGCTTGGCCCGGCCCGATGCGGCGGGCGGCGGCGGAGGCGGCGGCGGGCTGGACGGTTCGGGCGTGGCCCGTTCCGGCGGCGCGGGCGGCGACGGCGCGGTGCTGGGGGTCAAGGCCTTCGGTGGGGCGGCCGGGTCCAGCGCGGCCGGCGCCCCGGGCC
>JBBRFV010000048.1:0-10756 GCA_038241335.1 Caulobacterales bacterium
CCAAGGCGATCACGACGCCCGCCTGGGCATGCTCCTGTTGGGTCCGCACGGCCCGGCGACGCGCGCGATGCTGTCGCTGGCCTCGGTCGACCGCCAGACCGTCGCCAACGCGGTGATGTCGCTGCGGACCGCCTACAATCCCGACGCCATCGTCGCGGCTCTCAGCCCGTCGGAAGCGATGGATCCCGCCGTCGTGCTGGAGCGCGTCCGCATCCTGCGCGCCTCGAACCGCGAGGCCGAAGCCTTTCCCCTGTTGCGCGCCCTGCCGGCAGCGCCCGCGTCGACCGACGCCCAGAACAGCCTCTGGTCCGAGCGTCGCAACTACTTCCTCGACGCCCTGCAGCAGCGCAATTCCCAGGCCGCCTACGACGCCATGGCAGGCCACGGCTTCCCGTCCGGCGAACGCAAGGTCGATGCGGAATTCTTCGCCGGCTGGGTCGCCCTGACCAAGCTGAACGACCCGGCCCGGGCCGCCCGCCATTTCGAGACCCTGCGCCAGTCGTCCTCGACGCCGATCACCCAGGGCCGGGCCTACTACTGGCTCGGTCGCGCCGCCGAGGCCCAGGGCAATACGCCCCAGGCCATCGACGACTACCGGGCCGGCGCGCGCCATATCCAGACCTTCTACGGTCAACTGGCCGCCGAAAAGGCCGGGATCACCACCCTGACGCTGCCGGCCGATCCGGACCCCAGCGAGGACGAGCGCGCCGCATTCGACCGCAACGATATGGTCAAGGCGATGCGGATCCTCGGCGAGACCGGCGAAACCAGTCTGTTCCGCGTCTTCGCCTATCAGCTGGACGACGACCTGCCCGACGCCAGCCAGCTGGCCCAGCTGATGGATCTGTCGCGCGCCTATGGCGAAGGCTTCACCGCCATGATGGTCGGCCGCGCCGCCAGCCAGCGCGGCTTCCTGCTGCCCCAGCGGATGTATCCGGTGCGCGTGCCGCCCGGCATCCCCGGCGCCGCGCCGGTCGAGTTCAGCCTCGCCATCACCCGCCAGGAATCCAGCTTCGACCCGCGCGCCCGCTCCGGCGCCGACGCCCGCGGCATGATGCAGCTGCTGCCGTCCACGGGCGGCGCCGTGGCCCGCCGTCTGGGCCTGCCGTTCTCGGCTGACCGCCTGTACGACGCCGACTTCAACATGACGGTCGGCAGCTATCACCTGGGCGAGGGGATGAACAATTTCGGCGGCTGGTTGCTGGTGACGACGGTCGGCTACAACGCCGGGCCGGCCGGGCCGCCGCAATGGACCGCGCGCTGCGGCGACCCACGCGGCGCGGCCGTCGATCCCGTCGACTTCATCGAGTGCGCCCCCTTCACCGAGACGCGCAACTACATGATGCGGGTGATGGAGAACATGAGCGTCTACAAGGCCCGGCTGAACGGCGGCTCCGCGCCGCTGACCCTGTCAGAGGACCTGCGTCGCGGCGTGCGGCCCGGCCCCTCGCCCTATACCGCCTACGCCCCGACCGACAGCGACGCCTCGGCCAATCCGCCGACGGCCGAACCGTCGGAATAGCGCCCGGCCGCCAGCAGCGGACCGTCCGGTCCCTCAATCCAGCGCGCGGTCAGGCCGAACACTCGCGCCAGGACCTCGGGCGTCAGCGCCGGCATGGGCGCGGCGTCGGCGGCGACACGGCCCTCATCCAGCACCACCACCCGGTCGGCGTATCGCGCCGCGAGCGCGAGGTCGTGGAGGCTGACCAGCACCGCCTGACCGCCGACCGCCCGGGCCTTGAGCCGCTCCAGAACCATCAACTGGGCTTCGGGGTCCAGCCCGGCGGTCGGCTCGTCGACCAGCAAGGCGTCGGCGTCCGTCGCCAGCGCCCGCGCCAACAGAACCCGCGCCCGCTCGCCACCCGACATCTCGGCTACACCGCGATCCGCCAGATGGCCGGCCTCGACCTCGACCAGAGCGGCGCGGGCCCGGGCCAGACCGTTGGACGCCGCGAGGAAGGGCGCACCCAGGGCCGCGACTTCCAGAGCAGGCAGGTTCCAGGCGATGCGGCGCTCCTGCGGCAGGTAGGCGGCCCGTTCGGCCCGGCCTCGCGAGCTCAGTTCGCAGACATCTTCATCGCCGAGACGGGCCCGGCCGCCGGTCAGCGGCAACAGCCCCGCCAGGGCCCGGATGACGCTGGACTTGCCCGCGCCGTTCGGCCCGACGACGGCGACGAGTTCGCCGGCCCCCACTGACAGGTCGACGGCCTTCAGCACCGCCCGCCCGCCCAGCGTCGCCGACGCGCCGATCAGCGCCAGCGCGCTCACAGCCGCCACTCCCGCGCCGCGCGCCAGGCGATCAGGGCGAACAGGGGGGCGCCGACCAGGGCGGTGAACACCCCCAGCTTCAGCTCCTGATCCGTCGGCGTCAGCCGCGCCATCAGGTCGGCGACCACCAGCATCAGCCCGCCCGCGAGCGCCGACGGCAGCAGCAACCGTCCGGGGTCGCCGCGAACCGCTGTCCGCACCAGATGCGGGGCCGCGAGGCCGACGAAGCCGATCACCCCGGCCACGGCCACCGCCGCCCCGGTCGCCAGCGCCGCCGCCAGCAGGGCCAGCAGCCTGAGCCGCGCCATCGGCAGGCCCGAGGTCCGCGCCGTCTCTTCGCCCAGACTCAACATGCGCAGCCCCGGCGCCGCCAGCGCCGCCAGGGCGCCCGACGCCAGAACCGCCGGCGTGACCCAGGCGACATCCACCCAGCTGCGGTTCTGCACCGATCCCAGCAGCCAGCTCATCACTTCGGCCGTGGCGATGGGCGAGGGCGACAGGTTGAAGATCAGGGCCGTAGCCGCGCCCGCGAAACTGGACAGGGCCACGCCGAACAGGATCAGCGCCTCGGGCGAGCGCACCCGCGCCGAGAACAGGATCAGCAGGCCGCCGGCGATGGCCGCTCCGACCAGGGCGCTGATCTCGACCGCGCCGGGCACGGCCGCCGCACCCGCCACAATGGCCAGCGCCGAGCCCAGCGCCGCCGTCGCCGACACGCCGAGCACGCCCGGATCGGCCAGCGGATTGCGCAACAGCCCCTGCATCACCGCCCCCGACAGGCCCAGGGCCGCGCCGACCATCAGGGCCGTCATCACCCGCGGGGCCCGCACCTGCCACAGCACCTCGCCGGGCCCCGACGCGGGATGAGTGAAGGCATGGTTCAATTGCGCCATGTCGAAGGCGCTTTCGCCCCACAGGATTGCCGTCACCGCCGCCGCCGCGATCAGCGCGGCCAGAGCCAGGATGAGGGGGGGCGGCCGCTTCACGAACCCGCCCTGATCATCGCCGCCGCGTCCGCCGCGAACCATGCCGGGCAGGTCAGCACCGCCGCCGGCAGCCGCGCCGCAACCCGCCCCTGAGTCGCCTTGCGGATTACCGGATGCCGCCCCGGTCCCCGCCAGTCGCCCCGCGACTGGTCGAAGAAGCCCAGAATGAACCGCAGCGGCGGAAACAGAGCGATCCGCTCGACGCTGACCGGCGCGAACCCCGGGGCCTTGGCGGCGTTGCCGAAACCGGCGGCGGCGAGGATGGCGTCCACCAGCGTGCCCCTGCCGGCCGTAAACCCGCCGGCGGTCAGATAGAGGGCCGGCGGCGAGGATCCGCGCCGGGCCGGCGCCGCCTCGGCCAGACGGCGATCCATCCGCGCGATCAGCGCCTCGCCCCGCGCGGGTCTGTTCAATCCCTGAGCCACCACGCGAATATCGGCTCTCACCCCGTTGAAATCCGTCGCATCATCTATGGTGACGACCCGCACTCCGTCGGCCTTCAGCCGAGCCAGCAGTCGCGGTTCGCCGCCCCAGTAGCGGACCACCACATCGGGCTGGAAGGCGATGGCGGCCTCCAGCGTCGGGCGCACCATGCGGCGGCCCCGTGCGGCGTTGCGCAGGAAGGCGTCGGGATCATCGGCGCGCGGCGACAGGGCCAGGTCGGCCTCGGGGGCGAGGGCCAGGGCGTACTGGTCGGCGCACTGGTCGAGCGTCATGACCCTGAGGGGATGCGCCCCGGCGGCGGCCCCGCCGGTCCAGGCCGCGAACGACGCCCCGGCGATCAGAATCGCTTTCATCCGCCCCGAGGGCTTGGCCAAAGTGTCCGGCGACGGTGAAATTTCGTGGGACACTTCGGACACTTTCTCCAGATCTTCGACGGCGACGACGCCCGGCCCCTCATTCTACACCGCCCCGCGGAAGCGATGGACAAATGACGCTGCCCGACTTGCAACGACTGGATATCGTGCGTGTATTTTCCGCGGAATAGGAGGGCAACCGCCCGCCCCTCGTCTCAAGGCTTCAGCAGGCCCGCGTACAGGGCGTCCATCAGGGTCCCGACCAGAAGGTCCCGCTCGACCCAGTCGAAATACGGCTTGGTGATCATCAGCGACACCACGCCGTGCCCGCCGGCCCACAGCGCCTGGGCCGTGGCCATCGGGTCGCCCCGCAGCCGGCCAGCCGCGGCCAAATCCTCGACCACATGCTCGAACGAGCGGAACAGCTCCGCGCCCATCTCCTGCGCCGCCGACTGGGCGCCCGCCGAGGCCTCGACCGGCCGGGTCATATAGACCAGCCGGTACGCGTTCGGATTGGCGAAGCCGAAGTCGACATAGGCCTGCATCATCCGCCTCAGCCGGTCTTCCGGCGCGCCCGGCTCAGCCAGGATGGCGTGGTTGGCGACCAGAAGGGTCGCAAAGGCGCCGCGGCAGATTTCGTGCAGGATTTCGCCCTTCTCGGCGAAATGCATGTAGAGCGCCGTCGACGACAGACCGACCTCGTCGGCGATCTTGCGGATCGTCGCGCCCTCGTATCCGTGTTCGACGAAGATCCGCTCGGCGGCCGCCAGAATCTCGGCGCGACGGGCGTGGCCCTCGCCTTTCGGCTTTCGCGTCGAGCGCGGATTCTGGGTCGTGGCGGCGGTCAAGCGGGCGCTCCGGAACTGGGCGACTGAATAGCGGCAATCGCGGGGATGCGCCAATCGCTTGCGCTACGCGAATCACTTCGCTACCGATTCCCGCCATGGTTGGGCAGTGTGATCACAGGCTCTTCGCCGTCCGGGTCCGCTCGGGCCCGGACGGCGTGCCGATCGCCGAGAGCGCCCGCCGCCTTGGCGCAACCCCCGGTCAAATGGTCTTCGCCGCCGGGCTGCTCGCCGCGACGGGTGCGGTTGTCGGGCTTCGCCCGGCGGTGTTCCTGGACGCAGTGGTCCTGATCCTCATATCCGCCTTCTTCATTGTGGCCCTCTGGCGGTTTCTGCTGGTGATCCTGGCCCTCGGACGCGTCGCATCCGCCGTCGTTCCCGAGCCTCCGGACTGGCCGCGCTACACCGTGGTCGCGGCCCTGCATGACGAGGCCGATATCGTGGCCCAGTTGATCGGCCGCCTGGCCCGGCTCGACTATCCGCCGCACCGGCTCGAAGGCTTTCTGGTGCTGGAGGCGCACGACCACGAAACCATCGAGGCGGCCCTGTCGGCGCCCCGTCCGTCGTGGCTGCAGATCCTCGTCGCCCCGCCCGGCGCGCCCCGCACCAAGCCGCGCGCCCTGAACATCGCCCTGGAGCGCGCCGGAGGCCGGTTGCTGACCGTCTACGACGCCGAGGACGAGCCCGATCCGCTGCAACTGCGCGAAGCCGCCGCCCGTTTCGCCGCCGACACGTCGAACAGGCTGGCCTGTTTGCAGGCCCCCTTGCGCATCCGGACCCGGTCGTCGCGCCGCTTCCTGGATCGCCAGTTCGCCGCCGAATACGCCTCGCTCTTCGACGTGGTCCTTCCCGGCATGGCCCGGCTCGGCCTGCCCTTCCCCCTGGGCGGCACCAGCAATCATTTCCGCATCGACGTTCTGCGCGCCATCGGCGGCTGGGACGCGTGGAACGTCACCGAGGACGCTGACCTCGGCTTTCGCCTGTGGCGGCGGGGCTGGCGGATGGGGGTGCTGGACCGGCCGACGTGGGAGACCCCGCCCGGCCCGCTGGAGCACTGGCTGCCGCAGAGAACCCGCTGGCTGAAAGGCTATATGCAGACCTGGGGCGTGCACACGCGAAAGCCGTGGCGGCTGGGCCCGCGCGGCCTGTTGTCGATGACCCTGACGCTCGGCGCCGGCCTCGCCTCGGCCGCCCTGCACGGACCGTCGCTGGTCTGGATCGCCGCCACGGTGCTGGTGGCGGCGGCCGACGGCCTGTCGCCCGAGGCGCCGCGCCTCGCCCTGAGCGTGCTGGCGCTGGGGGCCGCCTCGGCCTGGCTGTCCTGCGCCGTCGGCGCCAGGCGCGCCGGCGTTCCCTATGGACCGGCCGACATGATCGCGGCGCCGGCCTATTGGTCGCTGCTCAGCCTCGCGTTCGTCCATGCGCTCTGGCGGCTGATCCGCCAGCCGTTCGCCTGGGACAAGACCTGTCACCGGGCCGAAGCGGAGCCCGTCGCCGTCCCGGCGCTGGACGAGAGGCCGCCAGACCGCCTATCAGCGGCCTATGCCGCCTCGCCTGAGCCCGTCGCCTGAAACCCTCCTGACCCGCGGCTGGCAGGATTACGCCCTGCTGGACAGCGGCGATGGCCGCAAGCTTGAGCGTTACGGGCCCTACACCGTCGTGCGGCCCGAACCCCAGTGCTTCTGGTCCCCGCGCGATCCGGCCGCCTTCGAGACCGCCGACGCCGTGTTCGATCCGCAGGACGAGGACGACGCCGGTCGCTGGCGGTTCGGAGCCAAGGGCGCCGTCGACACCTTCCCGCTGGCCTGGCGCGACGTGCGCTTCACCGGCCGTTTCACTCCGTTCCGCCACCTCGCCTTCTTCCCCGAACAGGCGGCCAACTGGGAGTGGCTGGACGCGCGGATCCGCAAACTCGAACGGCCGAGGATTCTGAATCTGTTCGGCTACACGGGCGTGGCCTCCCTCGCCTGCGCCGCCGCCGGGGCCGAGGTTACGCATGTCGACGCGTCGAAGAAGTCCGTCGCCTGGGCGCGCGAGAACGCCGAACAGTCAGGCCTGTCGGACCGCCCGATCCGCTGGATCGTCGAGGACGTGCGCAAATACGTGGCCCGCGAGGTCCGGCGCGGCTCGAAATATCAGGGCGTCATCCTCGATCCCCCGAAATACGGACGCGGCCCGACGGGCGAGGTCTGGCGCCTGTTCGAGGACCTGCCGGCCCTGCTGAAGGACTGCGCCGCCCTGCTCGCCGACGACGCCGACTTCCTGCTGCTCAACGCCTACGCCGCCCGCATCTCCGGCCTGTCCCTGGCCCATCTGATGGCCGAGGCGACCGTCGACAGGCCGGGCGGCATCGACTGGGGCGAACTGGCCCTGTCCGAGGACGGCCCGGACGGCCGCGCCATCGGCCTCAGCTTCTTCGCGCGCTGGGTCTCGCGATGAGCGGCGTGGCCAGCAACCGCCTGATCACCTCCCTGACCAACGACACAGTCAAGGCCGTGCGCGCCCTCAACATGCGCAAGGAGCGCGAGACAACCGGCCGCTTCCTGGCCGAGGGCCTCAAATTCATCGGCGAGGCGCTGGACCAGGGCCGCGCGCCGCGCCTGCTGATGGTCGGCATGGAGGCGCGACCGCATCCGCTGCTTGATCGGGCCATGGCCGAGACCCGGGCCGCCGGGGGCGAGGTCGTCACCGTGACGCATCCCATCCTCGAAAAGATCAGCCGCCGCGACAATCCCCAGACCGTTCTGGGCGTCTTCGACCAGGTGTATACGCCCCTGTCCGCGATCCAGCCCGCCTCGGCCCCCTGTTGGGTGGCGCTGGAGCAGGTGCGCGACCCGGGCAACCTGGGCACCATCATCCGCACGGCCGATGCGGCGGGCTGCGGCGGGGTCATCCTGATCGGCGACTGCGTCGATCCCTATTCGACCGAGGCGGTGCGCGCGACCATGGGCTCGGTCTTCGCCGTCGCCATCGTTCGCGCCAGCGCGGCGGAGTTCCTCGCCTGGCGACAGACCTGGCCTGGCAGCGTCATCGGCACCCGGCTGGACGCGACCCACGGCTATCGCGACGCCGCCGTCGAAACCCCGGCCCTGATCCTGATGGGCAATGAACAGGCCGGCCTGACCGACGCCCTGGCCGCCGCCTGCGACGTCAACGTCAAGATTCCCATGCGGGGGCGAGCCGACAGCCTGAACCTGGCGATCGCCACGGGGGTCATGGTCTATGCGGTGACCGACGCCGCCTAGGTCCCGCGCGGCTTGACGCGGTTGGTCGGCGGAGCGACCGCCGGGTCCTCGGGCCAGGGGTGCCGCGGATAGCGCCCGCGCATCTCCGCCCGAACCGCGGTCCAGGATCCCTTCCAGAACCCCGGCAGGTCCTTCGTCACCTGCACCGGCCGTCGCGCGGGGGACAGCAGGGCCAGGATCAGCGGCACGCGTCCGCCGCCGACGGTCGGGTGCGCCGTCACGCCGAACAGTTCCTGCACTCGAATGTCCACACGAGGCCCGCCCTCGGCGGCGTAGTCGATGGCGGCCGAGCCCAGCGGCGTCTCCAGCCGGGGCGGGGCCAGCTCGTCCAGCGCCCGGAGCCGGTCCCAGGGGATGACGGTGCGCAGGCCCTGCTCCAGAGCGCCGTCGGCGATCGCCTCCAGCCCCTGAACCGCATCCAGCAGCGGCCACAGCCAGGTCTCGCGCGCCGCGACCAGCGCCGCGTCGTCGACATCGGGCCAGCCGTCGTCCAGGCGACGCAGGAAGACCAGCCGGGCCCGCAACGCCGAAGCGCGCTCGCCCCAGCGGAGGACCTTCAGGCCTTCGCGCTCGACCTGGTCCTTGAGCGCCGCCGTGATCGCCGCCCGATCCGGAGCGCCGAGCGCCTTTTCATCCACCGTAATGGCGCCGATGCGGCGGATGCGGCGCAGGACCATCCGGCCCGAGACCTCGCGCGTCAGCCGGTCCCCGGTTTCCAGCCGATGCTCCAGCGCCGCCGGATCGACGGGCGCGGCCAGCCGGATGCGGTCGCGAGCCTCGCCGCCGCCCAGTTCCGCGACCGCCAGCCACGGCTCGCGCGCCAGCAGATCGTGGGGATCGAGGAAGGCGCCGCGCCCCGACGCCAGTTGCACCTCTCCCGGCTTGCCTCGCGCCTTGGCCACCCGCTCGGGAAAGGCCTCGGCCAGCAGGACGCCGGGGTCGATCCCGTCCGTCCCCGACGCCGCACCCTGTCGCGCGCTCCGGGCCCAGCGCTCGGCCAGCATCATCGCGTCCCGCGCCCTCGGCGACCGGTCACGCTCCAGCGCCCTCAGCCGTTCGCGCAGATCGACGTCGGTCCCGCCCAACCCGGGTTCGCTCAGAACCGCCGCGATCCGCGCGCCCAGCGCGGCGTCTCCGGCGTCGGCGGCGACAGCGATCATGTGGGCCAGTCGGGGCGGCAGCGGTATCCGCGTCAGCCGTCGTCCGTGGTCCGTCAGTCCGCCGTCATCATCCAGCGCGCCCAGCCGCATCAGCAACTTGCGCGCTTCAGCGAAGGCGCCGGCGGGCGGCGGGTCGAGCAGGGCCAGGCCATCGACGGACTTCGCCCCCCAACGGGCCAGGTCGAGGGCGAATCCGGTCAGGTCGGCCTCAAGAATCTCCGCCGCCTGGTGCGGGATCAGGCCCCGCGTCTGTTCTTCGTCCCACAGCCGGTAGCAGACGCCCGGTTCGACCCGTCCGGCCCGGCCGCGCCTCTGTTCCGCCGACGAGCGGCTGACCCTCACCGTCGCCAGCCGGGTCAGGCCGCTGGACGGCTCGAAACGGGGCACGCGGGACAGGCCGCCGTCGATGACCACGCGCACGCCCTCGATGGTCAGGCTGGTCTCGGCCACCGACGTCGCCAACACCACCTTGCGCCGACCCGCCGCCGCCGGCTGGATCGCCCGGTCCTGCACCGCCTTGTCCAGAGCCCCGTAGAGCGGGACCACCTCGACCGCCGGATCGCGCAGCCGTTCGGCCAGCCGCTGGGCCGCGCGATGGATCTCGCCCTGCCCCGGCAGGAAGGCCAGGATTGAGCCGCCTTCCTCCGCCAGCGCCAGCATGACCGCCCGGGCCATGGCGTCCTCGAATCGTTCGGCGGCGTTGCGGCCGAGATAGGTGGTCGCGATCGGATACATCCGCCCTTCCGCCTCGATCACCGGAGCTCCGCCCAGCAAACGTGCGACCCCCGCGATGTCCAGGGTCGCCGACATGACCAGAAGGCGCAGATCCTCTCGCAACAGCCCCTGCGCATCCCGCGCCAGCGCCAGCCCCAGATCGGCGTCGAGGCTGCGCTCATGGAACTCGTCGAACAGCACCGCCCCGACCCCGTCCAGCGACGGATCGTCGAGAATCATCCGGGTGAAGACCCCCTCGGTGATCACCTCGATCCGGGTCCTGGGTCCGATCCGGCTCTGCAGCCGGGTGCGGTAGCCGACCGTATCGCCCGGCTTCTCGCCCAGGGTCGCGGCCATCCGTTCGGCGGCCGCCCGCGCCGCCAGCCTGCGCGGCTCCAGCACCAGCACCTTGCCGCCCGCCAGCCACGGCTGGTCCAGCAGGGCCGGCGGGACGACGGTCGTCTTGCCGGCGCCCGGCGGCGCCGCCAGAACGGCGACGTTCGAGGCGGCCAGAACGGCCTTCAGCGGATCGAGAACGGCGTGAATGGGAAGCATCGCGGCCGGTCTAGCCGCATCCGGCGGTTTCACGAAAGCGTCGG
This sequence comes from Caulobacterales bacterium, assembly GCA_038241335.1. Classification (GTDB taxonomy): domain Bacteria; phylum Pseudomonadota; class Alphaproteobacteria; order Caulobacterales; family Caulobacteraceae; genus Brevundimonas. The sequence continues at coordinate 10,615 of JBBRFV010000048.1, forward strand.
TGGACGTTCACCAAACGGAAACCGCGTTGCCAGTGCGGCCATCCGCCGCTAGCGTCCGCGCCAAGGGCGGACCCGCCGCCCATCGGAGGGGACAATATGTGGCGCGTTAAGTCGCTGGACGCGATCCTGGCTACGGCCCAGA
>JBBRFV010000049.1:0-10498 GCA_038241335.1 Caulobacterales bacterium
CAAGGTCAACGCCCGGTCGCGGCGGGTCGAGGACACGGCAGGCCTGACAGCGATCTACGACGGGCTTCAGACCGATCGCGCCGGGCTGGGCTATGACATCGACGGGGTGGTCTACAAGGTCGACCGGCTGGACTGGCAGGCGCGGTTGGGCTTCGTCGCCCGCACCCCGCGTTGGGCCATCGCCCACAAATTCCCGGCCCAGCAGGCGCAAACCGTGCTGGAGGGGATCGACATCCAGGTGGGCCGGACGGGGTCGCACACGCCCGTCGCCCGGCTGCATCCGGTGACAGTCGGTGGCGTGGTCGTCCGCAACGCCACCCTGCACAACGCCGACGAGATCGAACGGCTGGACGTGCGCCTCGGCGACACAGTGATCCTGCAAAGAGCCGGCGACGTAATCCCGCAGATTCTCGGCGTGGTCGACGCCGATCGATCCGGACGCGGCACGCCCTACATCTTCCCACACATCTGCGTCTGTCCGCTGAAGACCGCGCTGGTGAAGGAGACCAACGCCTCGGGCGTCGAGAGCGTGGTGCGGCGCTGCACAGGCGAACTGGCCTGCCCGTTCCAGCGCATCGAACACCTTAAGCATTTCGTCAGCCGCCGGGCTTTCGACATTGAAGGTCTAGGTGAAAAACAGCTGATCGCCTTCCAAGAGCGAGGCTGGATCAACGAGCCCGCCGACATCTTCCGACTGGCGCGAGAAGAGGCGAAGCTGGACCTGCTGCGGGCCGAGGACGGCTATGGCGAGACCAGCGTGCGCAAGCTGGTCGCCGGCATCGGGGCGCGAAAGACCATCGCCCTGGACCGGTTCATCTACGGCCTGGGCGTCCGCGACATCGGCGAACAGACCTCCATCGTCCTGGCCCGCGCCTTCGAGACCTGGCCCGGATTCGAGGCGGCATGCGTCGCTGCTGCTGACGGCATCCCCAGCGAGGACTGGGTGCAGCTGAACGAAGCTCATGCGGTGTCGCCGCGCGTGGTCGCCCAATTGGCCGAGGCCGCGCCCCCGGCCTCGGATCCCTGGCCGGAAGCGCCGCTGGACCAGAAGATCGCCCTCGCCTTCCCCGGACTCGCCGCGCCCGCTCGCCGGGGGCTGGCGTCTCTAGCGGACGACTGGCCTGGACTGGCACGCTGGGCGGCAGTGGCGCGCAACGAGGGTCCGTCCGAGGGACTTGGTCAGATCGCAGGCGTCTCGGGCGTCGGTCCGGTGGCGGCGCGGGCGCTGGCCCTGTTCTTCCGCGAGAGCCACAATCGGGCCATGGTCGACGGCCTCGTCGCCGAGCTGGACCGCATCGAGGACGCCGAAAAACCCAAGTCCGACACCGCTGTGGCGGGCAAGACGGTGGTCTTCACCGGAGCCTTGGAGCGGTTCGCCCGCGATGAGGCCAAGGCGCGAGCCGAGAGCCTGGGCGCCAAGGTGTCGGGGTCGGTGTCGAAGAAGACCGACTACCTCGTCGCCGGTCCCGGCGCCGGGTCAAAGATGGCGGACGCGCTCAAGCACGGCGTCATGGTCCTGACCGAGGACGAGTGGCTGGCCCTGATCGGCTGACCGGCTGGCAACGGCCCCTGTGGAAATCAGCGATGAGGTTTCCAAGGAATGTTCGGCGACGTACTGTTCTCTTTCCAGAACGGCCAAGGTTAGAGCACGTTAAAATCACGTAGGCATTTCACCGGTCAAGGTTCAACCGGCGCGGTCGCCTAGTCTTAAGCAATAAATAATCGAAACTGGCTTCAATGACTTCATGACCAGTACCCTTGCCGCTGACGGGGTGGACGCCCGTCCGAGCGTCGAGCGCTTTTCCACCCACGAGCTAGGACCGACGCTCGAGCGTTTCCAGGCGTCGGGCATGCTCGAAGAAGGCCGCATCAATCTGATCGGTCTGGACGCGATCGCCGAGCGCCTCAGCGACCGATGGGAAGGCCGCCAGGAACAGATATACCATCACGTCGAACGCTCCCTCACCCGACATCTGGACGGTGGCGGCTTCTTTCAGCGGGTGTCGCCGACCGACTATCTCGTGGTCCAGCCGGGGTTGGGCAAGTTCAACGCCCAGGTCTCCTGTCTGCTCTTTTTGCGGGAACTGCTGAACCATTTCCTCGGCGGCGCCGCGCCCGAGGCCATCGACGTTCTGGAAGTCACCAGCCTGAGCGGCGGCCGCATCTTCGCCGCCGAAATCGACCGGGCCTATGCCATGACGGCCGCGAAAACCGAGCCTCCCATTGTCTCGGCGGAGGGTGATGAACTGCCGATGCCCTGGAACCCCTTCGTCGCGGCGGACGGCCGGACTCTGCGGGTGTCTTGCCATCTCGAACCGGTATTCGAGCTGAAGACCTTCGCCCAGATCGGTTTTCGCATTGCTCGGCGGGTCCTCATGATGCCGGGAGAGATCGAGCTCAGCCCCCTGGAACTGCGCAATCTGACCACCGCCGACATCGAGAAAGTCGATCTCGCGACGATTGCCCGGGGTGTCAGCCGCCTGCGATCCGAACAAGGGAACGCCAAACAGCCGACCCTCTTCCTTCCCGTCTCCTACACGACGCTCTCCAGCCAGCGCGGGCGGGGGCCATTGATCGCCCGCTTCAAGGAGGCCACTCAAGGGGTCGAGAAGGGCCTGATCTGCGAGATCAACGACATCGAGGGCGTCCCCGGCAGCGCGCTGGCCGCCGTGACCGTGCTGATCAAGCCGTTCTGCGTGATCGTGGTCGGCAAGCTACGCGAGGCCCCCGGACGCTCGCCCGAGGACCTGCGCGGGGTCAGGCTTCAGGGTGTCGCTTTCGAAGCCGGCCAGCATCCGTTGGAGCCGGGCGAGTTCACGGCCTGGGCCGAGGGGGCGGTCGCCAATGCGCGACGTGTCACCCGCTCGGTCATCATCCATGGCTTGTCGGGTCCGGAGTATCTCGGCCTGGCCGGGCTGGCCGGAGCCTCCCACGCCAGCCTGGGATCGCGGCGCGCCGAGCCGACCTGACGGAGATCGGGATCAGCGGTTGAGCGCCGCCCGGCCGGCCGGGGCGTAGCGTTCGCCCGAGGCGGCATCCCGAGGGAAGACCGCCTCGATCCGCGCCATATCTTCAGCAGTCAGCACCAGGTCGACGGACGCCGCGTTGTCCTCCAGGGTACGGATGCGGCGGGTGCCGGGGATCGGAACCAGATGCTCGCCCTGCGCCAGCACCCAGGCCAGGGCCAGCTGAGCCGCCGTCACGCCCTTGTCCGCGGCGATGGCGCCGACGGCGTCGACGAGGTCGAGGTTCTTGCGGAAATTCTCGCCCATGAAGCGCGGATTGGTGCGGCGGAAATCGTCAGCGGCGAGATCGTCGATCGATTTGATGTCGCCCGACAGGAAGCCGCGGCCCAACGGACTGTAGGGCACGAAGCCGACGCCCAACTCTTCGCAGGTCGCCAGGATGTCATCCTCCGGATCGCGGCTCCACAGCGAATATTCGGTCTGCAGCGCGGTGATCGGGTGGGTCGCGTGTGCCTTGCGCAAGGTCGCCGGGGCGGCTTCGGACAGGCCCAGGAAGCGAACCTTGCCCTCGGTCACCAGCTCGGCCATCGCCCCGACCGTCTCCTCGATCGGCGTGTCCGGATCGACACGGTGCAGGTAGTAGAGATCGACGTGGTCGACGTTCAGCCGTTTCAGGCTGCCCTCGATGGCGCGGCGGACGTTCGCGGGCGAGCCGTCGACCTTGAGCGCCGTGCGCTCGGCATTGTAGCCGATGCCGAACTTCGTCGCGATGAAGGCCTTGTCGCGCCGGTCAGCCAGCGCCGTGCCGAGCTGCATCTCGTTCGTGTAGGGGCCATACATCTCCGCGGTGTCGAACAGGGTGATTCCCAGATCGAGCGCGCGATGGATCACCGCCGTCGCCTGGGTCTCGTCCGAGGTCTGGCCGTAGAAGGCGGCCATGCCCATGCAGCCGAGGCCGATGGCGGAGACCTCTGGGCCGTTGCGGCCGAGACGACGGGTTTTCATAAGCTGCTCCTGAGGCGGTGAGAGGCCTCAGGTCGGTGTGCGCGTGGCGATCCGCAAGGTCACAGAGGCTCGGCCTGGACCTTCAGCCAGTCCAGCGCGTCTCCGTCGAGCAGTGGCCCGACCTTGGCCAGGGTCTCGGCGTGATAGGCGTCGACATACGCGCGCTCGGCGTCGCTCAGCAGGGCGACGTCGATCAGGCGGCGGTCCAGGGGCGCGAAGGTCAGGGTCTCGAAGCCGTGCATCGGCCGCTCGCCGCCCGGGATCGGCGTCGGCGGCGTGACCACCTGCAGCGTCGCGATGCGGATGCCCCAGTGGCCTTCGCGATAATAGCCGGGCTCGTTGGACAGGATCATGCCTGTCAGCAGCTGCTGGGTGTTGACGCCTTTGGCGATGCGCTGCGGCCCTTCGTGGACCCCGAGATAGCTGCCGACGCCGTGGCCGGTGCCGTGGTCGTAGTCGAGGCCCGCCATCCACATCGGCAGGCGGGCCAGGGCGTCGAGCTGGTGCCCGGTGGTGCCCTCGGGGAAGCGCACGGTCGCCATGGCGATGTGGCCCTTGAGGACCAGGGTGAACATGCGGCGCTGGTCGGCCGACGGCTCCCCGACGGCGACGGTTCGCGTCACATCGGTGGTGCCGTCCAGATACTGGCCGCCGCCGTCGACCAGCAGCAGGCTGCCCTTCTCCATCCGGCGCAGGGTGCGGGTCACCGGCTTGTAGTGCGGCAGGGCGCCGTTGGGACCCGCCCCGGCGATGGTGTCGAACGACAGATCCTTGAGCGCGCCGGTGCCCTCGCGGAACCCCTCCAGCGCCTCGACCACCTCGCTCTCGGTCGGCAGGGTGTTCTGAGCGACCGTGTCGACCCAGTGCAGGAAACGGGTCAAGGCGGCGCCGTCGCGGATGTGGGCTTGGCGCGTGCCCTGGACCTCGACCGGATTCTTGGCCGCGCGCGGCAGGGTGCAGGGGTCCATGCCGCGCACGACCTCGGCCCCGGCGGCCTCCAGCCGGTCGAAATACCAGGCGGAGGACTGGCCGGGATCGACCAGCACCTTCTTGCCTGACAGGCCGTCGAGAGCGGCGTCCAGCGCGGCGGGAGACTCGACCGTGACGGCGTCGCCCAGCCAGCCGGGCAGTTCGTTGGTGACCTTGCGCGAATCAATGAACAAGCGGGCCGAGCCGTCGGCGCGGACGATGGCCTGCGACAGCGGCAGGGGCGTTCGGATCACGTCGCCGCCCCGGATGTTGAATATCCAGGCGATGGAGGCGGGCGCGGTCAGCACGGCGGCGTCGGCGCCGGCCGCCGCGATCGCCGCGCCGATCCGGGCGCGCTTCGAGGCGGCGCTTTCGCCGGTGTAGCGATCCTCGTGCGGAACGACGGGCGCGGTCGGCTGGGCGGGACGCTCGTCGGCCCAGGCCAGATCGACGGGGTTGCCATCGACCGGCCTGAGTTCGGCGCCGGCCTTGCTCGCCGCTCGCTTCAAAACGGCCAGGGCGTCGGGACTGTGCAGGCGCGGGTCATAGCCGATGATCGAGCCTTTCGGCGCGCGCTCGAGCCAGGCGGGCACCCCGCCCTCGACCAGATCGAGGATTTCGAACTGCGCCGGATCGACCTGGGCCCGGACCTGCACGGTATAGCGGCCGTCGGCGAACACGGCGGCCCGGTCCATGAGGATGGCGCCCGCTCCGGCCGAGCCGGTGAAGCCTGTCACCCAGGCCAGACGGTCGTTGGCGGCGGGCAGGTACTCGTTCTGGTGCTCGTCCTCGTGCGGGACCAGCAGGCCGTCGAGCCCCTGTTCGGCCATCCTGGCGCGGACGCGGGGCAGATGCTTCGCCCCAAAGGACGGATCGGTGGTTTCGTCGAAGGACTGGCGCATGGCGGGGAAACTAGCGTCCCCCCGCCATGTCGCAAGATCAGTTCTGCGGCGCGGTCGGGGTGACCACGGCCGGCGCGGGCTGCGGCGTCGGAGCGGTGCGCTCGATAATGACAGGACTGGCGGCGCGAGCCTCGGCGGCGCGGGCGTCGCTGGAGCTGCGAACCGCCTCGGCCTGGGCGCGCGCGGCGTCGGCCCGGGCGATGTCGACGCTGGCCTGGGCCCCGGCGACCTGGCCCTGCACCGTGGCCGTATCGGCCTGGGCTTGGGCGGCGGCCGCGTCCGCCTGGGCCTGTTGCAGCGCGAGGTTATCGACCGGCGGGGTCGAGCCACGGGCGAACAGTATCCACAGCACGGCGATCAGAACGATCCCGCCGAGGATGCCAGCGATCCACCAGCCGGTGTTGGACTCGCGTACGATCGTCGTCTCCACGGTCTCGGTATAGGCCGGCGCAACCGGCGGCACGCGGGTCGGATCGGTGTTGGGGTCGTATTGGGTCAAGGCAGTCCCTCCAATGAGTGGGAGGAACGGCGCCGGTTCGGAAGCGGTTCCGTCGTTAACCCACTCGTCTCAACACCAAGGCGCTCCAGGCGTCGCGGTGGATGCGCCGCTCGAGGACAAACCCGCGTGACAGATAGGCCGCCGTGACGCGCCGCTCCTGGGTGCGTAGCAGGCCCGAAAGGATGGCGACGCCGTCCAGCCTGAGCGCCTCCTTGATGTCCTGCGCCAGCGCGACCAGCGGCGGGGCCAGGATGTTGGCGAAGACCAGGTCGTAGGGGCCCTGCCCCCGCACCTTGCGGTCGTTCAGGCCGGACGCGTGCACGAAGCGGGCGTCGGTCATGTTGAGCTTGGCGTTCTCATTGGCGATCCGGACCGACGGCGCGTCGATGTCTGTGCCGATGGCGACACGCGAGCCGGTCTTGGCCGCCGCGATGGCCAACACGCCGGTGCCGCAACCGACGTCCAGCACCTTCTCGAACCGTTCGCGCTTGAGCAACTCGTCGAAGGCGATGAGACAGCCGACCGTGGTGCCGTGGTGGCCGGTGCCGAAGGCGGCGCCCGCGTCGATCTTCAGATTCACCCGGTTTGGCGGCACGCGTCCCTGGTCGTGGGCGCCGTAGACGAAAAAGCGGCCCGCCTCGACCGGCGGCAAACCCGAAAGGGACATGGCCAGCCAGTCGGCGTCGGCCAATTTTTCGACCACCACGGTGAGGCCTGCGTGCGCCCTGAGCCTCGCCTCGACGCCGACGGCTTCGTCGTGATCGGTCGGGAAAGCGTCGATGCGCCAGACGCCCTTGTCCTCGTCCTCCTCGAGGATCGAGTAGGTCGCACCCTCCAGCATGACGTCGGCGTCGATCGCGGCAGTGGCCGCCTCGGCGCTTTCGCGCGGGCCCCGAGCAATTATTTGAACTGCGGACTCGGACATTTCTCAAACACCGCTATCATTACGAATCGAGGGACGCGCTGGCGTGCTCTCTAACGCCAGCATCAGCAACCGAGGGGTCGGGGAGTCCATGGCCAAAGCACCGTCCAAGCCGAGTACCGCAAAACCGAAGGCGGCGTCCGCCGCTTCCAAGCCGAAACCGACGACAAAGTCGAGCGCCGCGCCGAAAGCCGCCGTCAAACCGGCCGTGAAAAAGCCGGTCGCGAAAGCCGCCGCGCCCAAGGCCGCCGTCAAGGCTGCGCCGAAGGCCTCCGCCAAGCCGGCGATGAAGACCTCGGCTCCGGCGAAGAAGCCGGCCGCCAAGACCGCCGCGCCGAAGAAGGTTGCGGTCATGAAGGCGTCCAAGCCGGCTGCGAAGCCCGCCGTGAAAAAAGCCGTCGTCAAGCCGGCCCCCAAGGCAGCGCCGAAGCCTGCCGCCAAGCCCGCCGCCGTCGCTCCGAAACCCGTCGCCGCTGCTCCGGCGGCAACGCCGGCGCCCAAGCCCGTTGTGGCTCCCGCTTCCGCGCCGGCCGCCAAGCCCGCAGCCAAGAAGGGCTTCTTGAGCGGCCTGATGGACGCGATCTTCGGCAAGCAGTAGGCGCCGCGCCCGAAACGACGAAGCGCCGGAGGATCGCTCCTCCGGCGCTTTTTCGTGCGCCCCGTTTCGGAGCGAAGGGTCGCGGCGGCCTATTCCGGCAGATCTTCCGCCAGGATGGCCATCTCGAACATGAAGCTGCCGGCCTCGTCCTCGTCCTCGAAGACGACGCCGATGAATTCGTCGCCGACATAGACCTCGGCGGAGTCGCTCGGCTTCCCGCGCGGCTTCAGGACAATGCCGCCGGTGTTGAAGGTGCGTTTCAGGTGCGTCTCGACGCGCTTCATGTCGGCGATGTTCATTCTGGCCTCGGTGGTCTGTCGTGAAGGCGCGGACCCTAGTCGTTCGACGCCGGAGGGGAAAGCCTCAGATCACGAAGTCGTAGACGATGTCGGCGAGCGTATGGTCCATGGTCCGTGCCGGCATGGCCTCGGTCGGGCAGTTGACCAGACGGGCCGGCACTCCGGCGACGGTGCAACCGGCCGGTACGGGCTTGAGCACCACAGAACCGGACGCGACCTTGGCGTAGTCGCCGACGGTGATGTTGCCCAGCACCTTGGCCCCCGCGCCCAGCAGCACGCCCTTGCCGATCTTGGGATGACGGTCGCCGCGGTCGGCGCCGGTGCCGCCCAAGGTTACGCCGTGCAGCATGGAGACCTCATCGCCGACCACCGCCGTCTCCCCGATGACGATGCCGGTGCCGTGGTCGAGAAACAGGCCGGCGCCCATGCGGGCGGCGGGATGGATGTCGATCTGGAACAGCTCGGACATCCGGCTCTGCAGGTGGAAGGCCAGCGACTCACGGCCCTGGGTCCACAGCCAGTGAGCGACGCGATGACCCTGAAGCGCCTGGAAGCCCTTGAAGTAGAGGAAGGGCTGAAGCAGCGTCTTGATTGCGGGGTCGCGCTCGGACACGGCCCGCAGGTCCGCCTCGGCCGCCGCTACGATTGACGGATCGGCGTCGAAGGCGTCGCGGCAGATTTCGCGCACCGACATGGCGACCAGTTCGGTGTCACCCAGCTTGCGCCCCATCTGGAAGGTGAGCGCGCCCGCCAGGTCGCTGTGGGACAGGATCACCGCGTTCATCTGCGACGCGAGGTGCGGTTCGACCCGCGCCGTCTCCTCGGCCGCCGTACGCAGTAGCGCCCAGGTCTCGGGCTGGGCGGACACGACTTCGAGTTTGGGCATCCGGGACTCCTTTGGGCGGATCATACCCCCGCGAGCAGGGCCTTCGCCAGTTCGGACGGCAGCAGGCCCTCGCGCGCCATATGGTAGACCCGCAGTGCTGTCGCCACCGTGAACATATCGCGGATTGCGCCCGTGCCTATTTCCCGCAACAGGTCGCCGAAGGGCACGCGGACGACATGAATGATCTCGGTCTCGTCCGGATCGATCGGCACGGCCGCCAAGCCCCAGGCGATCCAGGCGACGGCCCGCTCATCCGTTATGGAGTTGGTCATTTCGACCTTCAACGCCTCATGCCAGTGGGCCGCCGACAGCCCGGCCTCCTCGGCGAGTTCGCGTTGCGCCCCCGCCAGAGGATCCTCGTCGAACGGCGCGCCGCCCTCGGGCATTTCCCAGGAATAGTTCATCAGCGCGAAACGCTGCTGGCCGACCAGGGTGACCGTCCCGTCGTCGTGGACCGGCAGGACGCCGACCGAGATATTCCGCGGCCGCATCACGACATAGTCGGCTTCCGCGCCCGTCGGAGCGGTGGCGTCATGGCGGGTCAACCGCATCCAGGGGTTTTCGAAGATGAGGCTCGATCCGGCATCGCGCCAGGGGGGCGGACGGTCGTTGGCGTCATCCCACGCGGGCAGCGGGCGGTCGGCGTCAAAGGCGTCACGAGAGTCAGTCATGATCCGGTATGGCGCCGACGCCCGCGCGCGCCTAGTCAGGCGGCATGACTGACGCCGATCTCGGAACCGCCCTCCCCCTGCCCGTTTCTTCGCCCGAGATGCAGGCGCGGCTGGCTGGACGCCGGTCGGCGCCGGCGCAGGCCCTGGGCGGTCCCGGACCCTCGGCGGCCGAGATGGATCGGATCCTGACCCTTGGCGCGCGCAGCCCGGATCACGGCAAGCTGTTTCCCTGGCGGTTCGTGCTGATGGGGCCGCAAAGCCGGGCCGATCTCGCCGAACGCCTGACGCCTCTCGCCGTCAACCAGCCCCAGCCTGACAAGGCGCGCGCCTTGCTGGCCAAGCTGATCGCGGCGCCGGTGACGGTGCTGGTCGTCTCGACGCCGGTGGAGAGCCAGAATGTCCCGCTCTGGGAGCAGCAACTGTCCGCCGGGGCGGTGTGCATGAACCTGGAGCACGCGGCCAACGCCTTCGGCTGGTCGACCAGCTGGATCACCGACTGGTACGCCTACGACATGCAGGCCAAGGCGCTGTACGGGGTCGGGGCCGAAGAACGGGTCGCGGGCTTCATCCACATCGGCACCCTGGCCGAGCCGCCGCTGGAACGGCCTCGGCCGGACATGGCGGTCAAGGTCACCCGCCTGCCCTAGATCGAGGCGTCGGCCTTCTTGCGGCGCAGTTCGATCAGCTGCACGCACCAGATCGACACCACGTAGAGCAGGATCAGTGGGGCCGCGAGCAGGAGCTGGCTGATCGGATCGGGCGGGGTCACGACCGCCGCGAC
>JBBRFV010000050.1:0-10442 GCA_038241335.1 Caulobacterales bacterium
AGCTGCTTCCTGCCGGCGGACCGCGTCTGGGCGACCCGCACGGCCCGGTCGGGACGGAGCGTGATCATGCGGACCGAGGGCGGCTGCGGCGACCTGGACCGGCCGGTCGACAATCCGGTGGCCGTCCTGGTCAACGCCCAGAGCCGCAGCGCCGCCGAGCTGACCCCAGCCGCACTGCAGGAGGCCCGACGCGCCCTGATCGTCGGCGAACACACTGCCGGAGCGGTGCTGATCTCGCAGGAGACCAGTCTGCCCGACGGCGGGCGCCTGAATCTCAGCCGCTCCGATTTCGTCACGTCCGGGGGGGTCCGGCTGGAGAAGCTCGGCGTCACTCCCGACCTGGCTGCGCCGACCACCGCCGCCGACCGGCGCGCGGGCCGCGACCCCACGCTCGACGCGGCGATCGCGGCGCTGGCGGAAGCGGATGTCTCCGCACGGGCCTCGACCGCGGCCTCCCCGGCGTCCTAACGTCGCTTCATGCAAAGGTTGCTCCTCGCGCGCCTGTTAGCGGCGCTGCTTCTGACGCTGGGCGCCTGCCAATCGCTGCCGGCGGCCCGGGAGGATCGCCTGCCGACGGCTGTGGTCCTCTCAGACGGCTCGGTGGAGCGTCAGGCGATGAATGCGCGGGTCTGGGACGCGGCGACCGATTTCGTCGAGCGGAACTTCTATCAGCGTGACTTCGGGGGGAGGGACTGGCTGGCAGACGTCGCCGCCGCCCGCGCCGAGGCGATCGTTCAACCCGACGAGACGGGATTCTATCGCGCCCTGAACGCGGTCCTGAGCCAACTCGATGATCGCCATACGTCTGCGACGCCGCCGTCGCTGAACCTGCGGTCGCAGGAACAGCGACTCCAGGCCACGCCGCGGTTCGGACTCGCCTTTGAGACGGCGTCCGAGGCCGAGGGCGGCGGAGTCTATGTCATCCGGGTCGTGGCGGGATCGGCGGCGGCGGACGCTGGGGTTCAACCCGGCTGGCGGCTGGTGTCGGTCGATGAGGCGCCCTACCGGGCGGCCTCGGTCTATGCCGCGAGTTCGCATCGGTGGGCCTTCGTCGACGCGGCCGGGGTTGACCGAGCGGTGGAGATGACCGCGCGGCCGACAGCCCGTGAACTGGCGACGATCACGCGCCGGCCCGATGATGTGCTGGTTATCCGCTTCGACGAGTTCGACGCCGACACCCGGCGCTTCGTGCTCGCGAGACTGACGACCGAGTTGGTCCGGCCGCCGCGCGCCGTAATCATGGATCTTCGGTCGAACCGGGGCGGACTGGATTCGGAGGTGGGGCGGCTGCTGTCGCCCTTCTTCAGCGAGCCCCGACAGTTCGCCGTTGTGGTCCTTCCTCGTTTTCCGGACCGACGGCTGCGGACCCGGCCCGGAAGGGTCCGCTACGATGGACCTCTGGCGGTGCTGACCTCGATAGCCTCGGCCAGCGGCGCCGAAGTTTTCGCCGCAGCGATCCAGGAAACGCGGCGCGGACCCGTGGTTGGCGGCCTGACGCGGGGGGCGGTGGTGGGTTCGCACCAGTACGACCTGCCCGACGGCGGGCGTCTGAGCGTCGGCGTCGTCGCCTTCCGCACCGGGTCCGGGATGCTGCTGGAGCATGTCGGAGTGACCCCGGATCTGCCGGTCCTGACCCCGGTCCAGGATCTCAAGGTCGGACGTGACACTGTGCTTGAGGTCGCTGTCGTCGCCCTTACCGCCCCGGTCGCGCCTACGCCCTGACCGGCCTCACCCGGCCAGCCGCGTCCCGCGCCCGCTCCCGCGCCTGATCCGTGGTCTCGCCGCGAGCAAGGGCGACACCCATGCGGCGGTGCTCGTAACTCTCGGGCTTGCCGAACAGGCGCAGGTCGGCGGTCGGGATCGACAGGGCGTCGGCGACGCCTTCGAAGGCGATCCCCTGAGCGTCCATTCCGCCGTAGATGACAGCGCTGGCGCCCGGCTCGCGCTGCGACACGTCGACGGGCAGGCCGAGGATGGCGCGGGCGTGCAGGGCGAATTCGCTCTGGCTCTGGGTGGCGAGGGTGACCAGGCCGGTGTCGTGCGGGCGGGGCGAGACCTCCGAGAACCAGACCTCGTCGGCCTTCACGAACAGTTCGACGCCGAACACGCCGAGGCCGCCCAAGGCGTCCGTGACCTTGCGGGCGATGTCCTGAGAGGTCCGTAACGCGGCGGTCGACATGGCTTGCGGCTGCCAGCTCTCGACATAGTCGCCCTTGACCTGACGATGGCCGATCGGCGCACAGAAGTCGGTCCGGATCTCGCCGTCCCGCATCGAGCGCACGGTCAGCAGGGTGATCTCGAAGTCGAAATCGATGCGGCCCTCGACGATGACGGTCGTCGTCTCGACCCGGCCGCCGGACTGGGCGTAGGCCCACGCACTCGCCGCGTCCTCGACGGCCTCGATCATCGACTGGCCCTTTCCCGAGGACGACATCACCGGCTTCACGAAGGCGGGCAGGCCGATGCGCTGCGCCGCCGCTTCCAGTTCAGCGGCGCTCGACGCGAAGGCGTAGGGGCTGGTCGGCAGGCCCAGCGACTCGGCGGCCAGGCGGCGGATGCCCTCACGGTTCATGGTCAGCTGCACCGCGCGGGCCGTGGGGATGACGACGGCATGGCCGGCGGCCTCGATCTCGGCCAGCACATCGGTGGCGATGGCCTCGATCTCCGGTACGATGATGTGCGGCATTTCAGCGGCTATGACGCCGGCCAGAACCTGCGGATCGGTCATCGGTATCACGTGGCTGCGGTGCGCCACCTGCATGGCCGGGGCGTTCGGATAGCGATCAACGGCGATGACCTCGACACCCAGCCGCTGCAGCTCGATGGCCACCTCCTTGCCCAGTTCTCCGGCCCCCAGCAGCAGCACCCGGACGGCGGTGTCGGACAGGGGGGTGCCGATGCGGGTCATGGGAGCTCCGGGATGAGTATCGGCGCTTGTCGCGCGTGGGGCGTCCGCTGTCATCCCCGGCGGATCAGAGACCCAGCATTTTCAACGCCGGCCGAAGACTGGCCTCGCCGTCGCGGAATCCCTTCCAGGGATCTGGCTTCTTCAACAGGGCGGCGGCGTCGTGCAGGGTGAAGGCCCTGGGATCAAGCCCCGCCTTCACCTGGGACCAGGTGAGGGGGAAGGCGATCCCCGCGCCGGGCCGCGCGCGCGGCGACCACGGGGCGACTGCGGTCGCCATCCGGCCGTTGCGCAGATAGTCGAGGAAGATCTTTCCGCCCCGCGCCTTCTTGGCCAAGGTGGTGGTGAACCGCTCGGGATGGTCCTGACGCATCAGCTCCGAAACCTGTTTGGCGAAGGCCTTGGCCTGATCCCATTCGACACGGTTCCGGGCATCGGCCTTGATCGGCACGACCACGTGCAGCCCCTTGCCGCCGGTGGTCTTGACGAATGGCGTCAGGCCGAGGGCTTCGAGGCGTTTGCGGACCATTTTCGCCGCAGCGATGACGTCGTTGAAATCCAGCCCCTCGTCGGGGTCTAGGTCGAAGGTGATCTGCTCCGGCGTCTCCGGATCGCCCGGCTTGCAGCCCCAGGGATGAAGCTCCAGCCCGCCCGACTGGCCGATCGCGACCAGACCACCGACATCGATCACGCCGACGTAGGGTTTGCGCTCCCTGACGTCGATCAGCTTCAGGCGCGGGTTCGAGCCCGGCATCGCATGGCGCTGGAAGAAGGTCTCGCCGCCGACGCCCTCTGGCGCGCGAATGATCGACACGGGCCGGTCGGCGACATGGGGCAGGATGCGGTCGGCGGCCATCTCGTAATAGCGAACCAGTTCGGCCTTGGTGATTGCGGGGCGGCCATCGGCGGCAGGCCACAGCACCTTGTCCGGGTTGGATATGGTGACGCCGGCGACGACCAATTTCCCCCGGCCGGCGCCGGGAAGCGCGAGTTGGGGAAGAGGGCCCGTCTTGCCCTTTTCGGCCTTCGGATTGCTGGGGGCCTGCGGCGCTGCATCGACTTCGGCAGCGGTCTTGTCCTCCCGCAGCCCCTTGTAGGCGGCCTGCCGCAGCGAGCCGGTGTCGGTGTAGCCGCCATGTTCAATCTCGGCGACCAGGACCGGCTTGACCCAATGGATGTCGCGGCCGCCGCGCGGGGCGCCCTTGCCGACGAAGGGGCTTTCGTCCGAGGCCGCGGCCTTCAGCGCGGGCAGCAAGGATTTCATCAATGATTGAGCGTAGCCGGTCCCGACGCGGCCGAGATGGCGAAGCCCGCCCGTGTCCTGAATCCCCACGATCAGCGACCGGAATCGCGGACCCTCCGAAGTCCAGCCGCCGATCACCACCTCGTCCCGGCCCCGGCATTTCGACTTCAGCCAGGTCGAGGAACGCCCTGCGTGATAGGGGGCGTCGAGCTTCTTGGAGATGACGCCTTCGAGGTCCATCCGGCAGGCGCTTTCCAGCACGGCCTGGCCGGTGGTGGCGAAATGGTCGACGTAGCGAATACGGCTGCGGGCCTTTTTCGGGATGCGGTCCAGATAGGCCTGCAGCCGCGCCTTGCGGTGCGACAGCGGCAGGCCGCGCAGGTCTTCGGGTCCTTCAAACAGCAGGTCGAAGGCGAAATAGATCAGACCGCCGGTGTCGTCGTCCGAGATCGCCGCCTGCAGGGCCGAGAAGTCGGGCATGTGGTTTTCGGCCAAGGCGCACAGCTCCCCGTCGATCACCGCGTCGGGCCACTGCGCCGCGTCGGCGGCGTGCGCGGGGAATTTCGCCGACCAGTCCAGACCCTTGCGCGTGCGAAGGGTGGCGCGACCGCCGCCGACGCCGATCTGGATGCGGTAGCCGTCGAACTTGATCTCATGCGCCCAGCCCGTGCCCTGTGGCGGGAGGTCGGCGATCTTGCACAGCTGGATGGGCACGAAGGCGTGGGGCCTGGTCGCGTGGCTGGCCACGGCCGGCCGGGCTTTCGGCTTCGCCGGCGCCTTGCGGCCGGTGGATTTGGACGAAGTCCACTGGCGGTCGCCCTCGGCGATCTCCGCCAGGCTGCGGCCGGTGGTGATCGAGGCGTCGATCTCCATGTTGGCGTCGCCCTCGCCGGGGACGGCGTATTCGTCCTTCTCCTTGATCAGCAGCCAGTTGTTGCGCTTGGACGGCTTGCCGCGATCGGAACGCAGGCGGATCAGGGCCCATTTCCCCTTCAGTCGTTCGCCGTGCAGGATCATCTTGATCGCGCCGTCCTGGAACGCACTGTCGAGGTCCTCCTCCTGCGGCTCCCACTCGCCCCGGTCCCACAGCTGCACCGTGCCCGCGCCATAGTTTCCGGCCGGGATGGTCCCTTCGAAGGCGCCATAGTCCAACGGATGATCCTCGACCTCGACCGCCAGCCGCTTGACCGCCGTGTCCCGCGATGGAGCCTTGGTCACCGCCCAGGACTTGAGCACGCCGTCCAGTTCAATGCGGAAATCATAGTGCAGCCGCGTCGCCGCGTGGCGCTGGACCAGATAGGTCAGCCGACCCTTGCGCGCCTTGCCCTTGGCACCCGCGGGCTCGGGCGTGGCGGCGAAATTCCGCTTGGCCTTGTAGGTCTGAAGGTCGCCGCGAGCCGCCATGGCTGAGGCAACGCCGGAATGTGTTCGCCGTTGCGTGAAACTGTATTGATTGCGGGGGCGAAACGGGACGGACGGGGTCAGAACCGGGACAGGGGTTGAACACTGCACGGAGACCGACATCACGTCGGCCGACGGGCCAACTACCCTCTTGCGTCGCGGGCTCCATCGTCATCCATTGCCCTCCGACATCGTCATTCGGCGTTTCAGGGGATTTCCATGCGTACGACCAGCCGTCTCGCCTTGCTCGGAGGAGTGGCTGCGGCCGTCCTTCTGGCCGGTTCCGTTCAGGCCCAGACCGCGGTCTCGACCGCCGCCATGGCCGCCGTCGCAGCGCCGGAGCAACTGGCGCCCTTGCCGGACGTCGACATTCCCTTCACCCGGTTCACCCTGTCGAACGGACTGACCGTCATCGTCCACGAGGACCACAAGGCCCCGATCGTGGCGGTGAACATCTGGTATCACACGGGCTCCAAGAACGAGCCCGAGGGCCGGTCCGGCTTCGCCCACCTGTTCGAGCACCTGATGTTCAACGGGTCCGAGAATTTCAACGACGACTTCTTCAAGGCCACCGAACTGCTGGGCGCGACCAACCAGAACGGCACCACCAATTCGGATCGCACCAACTTCTTCCAGAACGTGCCGACGTCGGCCCTGGACAGCATCCTGTGGCTCGAAAGCGACCGGATGGGCCACCTGGTCGGGGCCATCGACCAGGCCAAGCTGGTTGAACAGCGCGGCGTCGTCCAGAACGAGAAGCGACAGGGCGAGAACCAGCCCTACGGCCGGGCCTTCGACGCCATCACCCACGCCACCTACCCGGCGGATCACCCCTACGGCCATACCGTGATCGGTTCGATGGCCGACCTCGACGCCGCCGATCTGGATACGGTCAAGGCCTGGTTCCACGACTACTACGGCGCAGCCAACGCCACGATCGTGCTGGCCGGGGACATCACCGCCGAGGAGGCTCGCGAGAAGGTTCAGCGCTATTTCGGCGACATCCCTTCGGGACCGCCCGTCACCCATCCGCAGCGCATGATCGCCCGCATGACCGGCGCCCAGCGCGAGGTCATGTATGACCGCGTCGGCGCGCCCCGCCTGTACAAGGTGTGGAACGTGCCACCGTCGGGCGAAGCCGACACCGACTACCTGGACCTGTTGGGCAATGTGCTGTCTTCGGGCCGGAATTCCCGTCTCTACAAGCGTCTGGTCTTCGATGACCAGGTCGCGACCAGCGTCAACGCCGGGGTCTCGGACAGCGAGATCGGCAGTCAGTTCATCGTCGTCGTCACCGCCAAGCCCGATCAGGATCTGGCCCATATCGAGCAAGTCGTCGATGAGGAGATGGCCCGTTTGCTGCGTGACGGTCCCACGGCCGAGGAGATGGAGCGCGTCCGCACCACCAATGCCGCCAGCTATGTTCGCGGTCTCGAGCGCATCGGCGGTTTCGGCGGCAAGTCGGACCGTCTGGCCGAAAGCCAGGTGTTCCACGGCGATCCCGCCTTCTGGCGCGTCGGCTACCAGCGCATCCTGACCGCCACGCCGGCCGAACTGACGGCCGCCGGCCGCGGCTGGCTGACGGACGGCAGCTATGCGCTTGAGGTCCAGCCCTTCCCCGACTATTCGGTCGCCGCCACCGGCGTGGACCGCACCCACATGCCCGCGCCGACCACCGCCCCGCTGGCGGTCTTCCCGGCCATTGAGCACGCGACCCTGTCGAACGGGCTCAAGGTCATGTTCGTGCATCGCGACGCGGTGCCGACCGTCAGCATGAGCCTGGTCTTCGACGCCGGTTCTGCGGTGGACCCGACCGATGAGTACGGCATCGCCGCGCTGACCCCGGCGGTCATGACCAACGGCACCGAGCATCTGACGGCGTTGCAGATCAGCGACCGCCAGCAGATGCTGGGCGCCAACATCGGCGGCGGCTCGGGCGTCAATTCGACGAGCCTCAGCCTCAACGCCCTGACCGCGCGGCTGGACCCGTCGCTGGACCTGTTCGCCGACGTGCTTCTGCACCCGGCCTTCCGGACCGAGGATTTCAACCGCGCCCAGGCGCAGCAGGTGTCGGCCATCCAGCAGCAGAGCCGCAATCCCGGCGCCATCGCCGGCCGCGTGCTGGCCGCCAACGTCTATGGCCCCGATAACCCCAATGGCCGTCCGGCCCAGGGCACGGCGGCGAGCGTCCGGGGGCTGACCCCCGCCCAGGCGCGCGAATTCCGCGACACCTGGATGCGGCCGGACAACGCTACGCTGTTGGTCACCGGCGACATCACCCTGGCCGAACTCCAGCCCAAGCTGGAACGCGCCTTCGCCGACTGGAAGGCGCCGGCCGGGGCCATGCCGGCTCGCCCGGAGTCCACGACCCCGCCGCCGCCCTCGGGCGCGCCGCGCATCCTGATTGTGGACCGCGCCGGACCCCAGTCGCAGATCGTCGGCGGCCGCTTGGCGCCCGCCTTCGACGCCCGGACCGAGGCCGCGCTGGACACGTTGAACAGCGCACTCGGCGGGGCCTTCACCAGCCGGATCAACATGAACCTGCGCGAAAACAAGCACTGGTCCTACGGAGCGCGCGGCGGCATTGGCAACGCCCGCGGCCAGCGGATGTACAACGTCTCAGCCGGGGTCCAGAGCGACAAGACGGCCGAAAGCCTGATCGAGCTGCGGCGTGAACTGACCGACGTGGTCGGCTCGCGGCCGATGACCGAGGCGGAGCTGGCCTCGGCCCGCGCCAACATCGTCCAGGGCCTCGCCGGCGACTGGGAGACCAACGGCGCCATTCAGGGCAGCATGAGCCAGATGGTCGTCTACGGCCTGCCGGAAGACTACTATGCGACCTATGCCGCCGGGGTGAACGCGACCACAGCCGACAGCGCCGAGGCCGCCGCGCGCGCGGTGGTCGGAACCGGCGCCACGACCTGGGTCATCGTCGGCGACCGCGCCACGATCGAACCGAAGATCCGTGCTCTGAACATTGGCGAGGTGCAGGTGGTCGACGCTGAGGGCCGCCCGGTCAACTGATCGCCGATCGCCGCAGAAACGAGGGCGGGGCCGGCGACGGCTCCGCCCTTTCGCTCGCGTCAGACCTGGTAGAAGTCCCGATACCAGTCGACGAACCGTTTCACCCCGACCTCGATCGGCGTTGAGGGGGCGTAGTTCAGGGCCGCACGGGTCTGCGACACGTCCGCCTCGGTGCGGACCATCTCGCCGTCCTGCGTCGGCATGACGTTCAGTTCCGCCTTTCGGCCGAGATTTTCCTCGAGCACCTCGATGTAGCGCGACAGGCGTTCGCGCCGGCCGGCGCCCAGGTTCAGCAGCCGCCACGGCGCCACGCCGCTGGTCGAGGGATCGGGAGAGGCCGACCGCCAGGCCGGATCGATGCCGGGGGGCGTGTCGAGCGCGGCGATGACCCCCTCGACGATATCATCGACATAGGTGAAGTCCCGCTCCATCGTTCCGCCCCCGTAGACGTCGATGGGGCGCCCTTCGAGGATGGCCCGGGTGAATTTGAACAGGGCCATGTCCGGCCGGCCCCACGGTCCATATACGGTGAAAAATCGCAGCCCGGTGCAGGGGATGCCGAAAATGTAGGCGTAGGCATGCGCCATCGCCTCGTTGGCGATCTTCGTCGCCGAATAGACGTTCAGGGGATGAGCCACACCCTGCGTCACCGAGAACGGCATCGCCGTATTCGCGCCGAACACCGAACTGGTCGATGCAAACACCAGGTGTTCGGCCTTCACCGCCCGGGCGCCTTCCAGAACAGTCAGGAAACCCACGACGTTAGAGTCGATGTAGGTCTCCGGATTCTCGACGCTGTATCGAATGCCCGCCTGGGCCCCCAGGTGAACAATCCGGCGCGGGCTGTGCTCGCCGAACAGGACGGCCATGCCGTCGCGATCGGCCAGGTCGAGCGTGTAATGGCGATAGCCGGGCTCGGTCAGGAGGCGGTCCAGCCGCGCCTGTTTCAGGGCGGGGTCGTAGTAGCTGTTGAGGTTGTCGACCCCGATCACCGTCTCGCCGCGCGCCAGCAGCCTGCGGGCGGTGTGGAAGCCGATGAAGCCGGCCGAGCCGGTGACGAGGACGGGGCCTTTGGCGCTCATCCCGCTTCGTTAGCCCCGCCGGCCATCCGGCGCCAGAGACGCCACTCGAGTCGGGCGGCGTTCACTCCGGATCGCGCGCCAGCAGCAGCCCGGCCAAGGGTGGCAGTCGGCCGGAGAGCGCCAGGTCCGCATTGACGGCCTTGATGACGTGGAAGCCTTCGGGGCGGGTCCAGTCGACGGCGGCGTGGCCGAGGTTGAACGCGGCCATCAGGCGCTCGTCGCCCAAGCTGCGTTCGAAGACCAGCACCTCGCCGTCCGACGACATGATCCGCATGTCGCCACGCTGCAGGGCCGGATGGGCCTTGCGAATGGCGATCAGCTCACGCGTCGCATGCAGCACCGACCCGGGATCGCGCTCCTGCTTGTCCACCGACAAATTCACATGACGAGGATCGATCGGCAGCCACGGTTCGACGGTCGAGAATCCGGCATGGGGCGAGTCCGAGCGCCTCGGCATCGGGGAGCGGGCGCCGTCGCGGCCCAGGGTCTGCGGCCAGTAGACGATGGCCTCGGGATCGACCAACCGGTCGAACGGCACCTCGGCCTGCGGCAGGCCCAATTCCTCGCCCTGATAGACGAAGACGTTCCCCCGCAGGGTCATCAGCAGCAGCATCGCCATTTCGGCGAAGGCCCTCGGGTCGCGACCCTCGGCCCAGCGTGACGCGGCGCGCGGGGCGTCGTGGTTGGAGAAGGTCCATGACGGCCAGCCCTGGTCGCTGCGCCCGTGCCAGACCTGCGCCGCGTGCCGGACCAGGGCCGGCGTCAGGGCGGGGGCGTAGAGGTAGAG
>JBBRFV010000051.1:0-10428 GCA_038241335.1 Caulobacterales bacterium
GTGCCCATGGAGCCGTCGTGGCCGGTGTTCATCGCCTGCAAAAGGTCAAACGCCTCGGGCCCGCGCACCTCGCCGACGATGATCCGCTCGGGACGCATCCGCAGGCAGTTCTTGACCAGATCGCGCATGGTGATCTGGCCCTGACCCTCGAGGTTGGGCGGCCGGGTCTCCAGACGCACCACGTGCGGCTGCTGCAGTTGCAGTTCGGCCGCATCCTCACAGGTGATGACGCGCTCGGTCGGGTCGATGAAGGCGGTCAGGGTGTTTAGCAGGGTGGTCTTGCCCGAGCCCGTGCCGCCCGAGATGACCAGGTTGCAGCGCGAGGCGCCGATGACGCCGAGCACGCGCGCGCCCTCGGGACTGATGGAGGCGAACTCCACCAGATTCTTCATCGTCAGCTTGTCTTTCTTGAACTTGCGGATCGTCAGCGTCGGGCCGTCGATGGCCAGCGGCGGGGCGATGACGTTGACGCGGCTGCCGTCGGGCAGGCGGGCGTCGCAGATCGGCGAGCTCTCGTCCACGCGGCGGCCGACCTGCGACACGATCCGCTGGCAGATGTTCATCAGCTGGGCATTGTCGCGGAAGCGGACGTTGGTCAGCTGAACCTTGCCGTTCACCTCGATGAACACCCGGCCCGCCCCGTTGACCATGATGTCGGCGATGTCGTCCCGCGCCAGCAAGGGCTCGAGCGGGCCGTAGCCGAGGACGTCGTTGACGATGTCCTGAACCAGATGCTCCTGCTCGGCCACCGACATGGAGACGTTCTTGATCGCCACCAGCTCGGCGACGATGTCGCGGATCTCCTCGGCCGCCGCCTTGGGGTCGAGCCCGGCCAGCTGGGCCAGGTCGATGGTGTTCATCAGGGCGTTGAAGATCGTGGTCTTGGTGGCGTGGTAGTAGTCCGACTGTTCCCGGACGATCTCGGCGACGGCCTGGGCCTTCTTCAGCTGTTCGAAGCCGGGCGTGGCCTTGGGGCCGGGCCCGTTGGTCCTGGGCGCGGCGGTGGCGGGCTTGGGGCGCATGGCCAGGGCGTCGAGCCGATCGGCCGCCTCGGACGCAGGCTTGGCGCTATAGGATTCGGCGCGGCGTTCCTCGGCGGCGTCAGCCTCGAGGACGTCGTCGCCCATGGCGAAGGCCTGGGTCTGGACGCCTGGG
The DNA here is from genome assembly GCA_038241335.1 of Caulobacterales bacterium. Taxonomy (GTDB): domain Bacteria; phylum Pseudomonadota; class Alphaproteobacteria; order Caulobacterales; family Caulobacteraceae; genus Brevundimonas. Next base: position 1,156 of record JBBRFV010000051.1, read on the forward strand.
ACGGGCTGGGCCGTCGGCGCGGACGCCGGACGCGGGGCCGGAGGGGCCGTTCCGGGCTGACCTGTGCGCTTGCCGAACACGCGTCAGGACTTCTTCTTGAACAGGCCGGAGAACATCGATTTGCTGTCGGCGCGTCCCTTCGGGCCGACGATCTGCGGCAATTCGCGGCGCGACACGATCTGGGCCAGCGTCTGGAAGGCTTCCGACGCCTTGGACTTGACCGCGTGGTCGAGGATCATCTGTCCGTTGTTGGCGGCGGTCCCGAAGACCTTGGGATCGAACGGGATGATCAGGCTGGGGTGGACGCCCAGGGCGGCGCCGAAATCCTTGGCCGGAATCTCCGGCCGTCCGGGCACGCCGACCTGGTTCAGCACCAGCCGCGGCGGCGCGTCGTTGGGGCGGCCCTGACGGATCAGGTCGATCATGTTCTTGGCGTTGCGCAGGCTGGCCAGATCGGGCGTCGCGACCACCACCACCTCGTCGGCGGCGATCAGGGTGCGGCGCATCCAGCCCGACCACAGGTGCGGCAGATCCAGCACCACGAAGGGCGCGGTCGAACGGATCTGGGTGGTGACCTCCTCGAAGGCCTCGGGCGAGATGTCCCAGTCTGTGTCCAGGGTGGCCGGGGCGGCGAACAGGCTCAGCTTGTCTGTGCAACGGACCATCATCCGGTCCAGCAGGGTGGCGTCCAGCCGGTCCGGCTGGGTCAGGGCGTCAGCCACCCCGTTCAGCGGGTCCTGGTTGAAGTCCAGGCCGGCCGTGCCGAACGGCAGGTCGTAGTCGACGATGACGGTGTTGGCGCCGATCCGCTCGCTCATCGCATAGGCGGTGTTGTGGGCCACCGAGCTGGCGCCAGCGCCCCCGCGCGCGCCGACGAAGGCGATCGAACGGCCGACGAAGGGCTGGGCCGGGTCGGCGAACAGGCCGCCGATGGCCGCGATCAACTGCAAGGGCTGCAGCGGCGCGACCAGATATTCGCTGACCCCGCGGCGCATCAACTCGCGGAACAGCAGGATGTCGTTGGTGGCCCCGACGACGACGACCTTGGTGCCGGCGTCGCAGACCTCGGCCAGCTGGTCGACCTCCCACAGCAGGGTCTGCGGGTCCTTCAGACACTCGACCACGATCAGCGGCGGCGTGGGTTCGTGATGATAGGCCTCGACCGCTGCGGCGACGCCGCCGATGCGGATCTGGGTCGTGGCGCGCGACAGGCGCCGGTCCTGGCCCGCGCGTTCGGCGGCGGCCAGGGTGTCCTGGCGTTCGGCGAAGACGTGGATGGCGATGCGGGGCACCGACACCTCGGCGGCATGACCGCCGATGACCGGGGCCGAGAAGGCGGCGCTGGCGCCCGCGACCAGGTCGCCCACGGGATTGAAACCGGCCACGGCGGGCACGGGGGCCTCGGCGGGCGGGGCGGTTCGGACGGGCGGGGTTTCCGCAACGGCCGGCGGGGTGAACTGCAGCGGCGGCCGCGCGGCCTCGTCGTCCATCGGCAGGCCGGGCGCCCCGGGCGAAGTTTCGCCGGGCGCCCCGAAGGCGTCCTGGCTCGCATAGCCCATGTCGAGGTCGAACTCGTCGTCGATCTCGTCGAAGGGGCGGGGGGCGAAGGCGCTGTTCATCTGACGCTTAATCCACGGCTCGCGCGACGCGGCCGGCGACGAGCGGTTCCTGTGGCGAGGAGGTGGCCTGGCCCTTGCGGTAGTTGTCGAACACCACGGCGGCGCGCGCGGAATCGGCCGGGCTCATCGGCCGGGCCCCCGCGATGTCGCGCGGATCGGCGATCTGGGCTGCCATATTGGCGTTGATGGCGCAGCCGAGGTTGCTCGAGGACTGGTTGCTGAACCGGCCGGCCAGGTCGCCGACCTGGGCGGAGCAGTCGGGAATGACCGCGTGCAGGGTCTCGAAACCGGCCAGCACCGGCGCGCGCGGATCGGGGGCGGCGTAGGCGGCGACGACGATGCGGTCGGCGGGCACGCCCGCGGCCTGCAAGGCGCTGCGAACGGCATAGGCCTGGGCGCCGGCGGCGGGATCGTCGCCGGACGGGGCCTCGACCCGCACCGCGCCCGAACCGGACGCCTGGTAGCGGCGGGCCAGATCGTACAGGGCCGACTGCTGGGATCCCGACAGGCCGTCGTCGTGGACCGCCAGGGCGATGCGGTCCAGCCCGGGCTCCAACTGCAGCGAGAAGCGCGAGAGCGGCGTCAGCGGCGGCGGAGCGCCGGGGCCGGCCGTGGCGCAGGCGGACAGGGCGAGAGCCGCGACGCCGGCGATCAGGAGGGGCGTTTTCATCACGGTCGGCCTCATTCGATCACATAACCCACCGGACCCTGCCAGCCGGCGTCGGGCGTCGCCGCGTCGGGACGGGCGTAGTGCTGGTTCAGCTGGCCGAACAGGAGGGTCTGGGCGTCATTGGCGATCTGCAGGCCGTCGGCCGGGGTCTGCATCCGGTTCGGCGAGGTCGGCGAAACGATGTAGGCCTCGATGATGATGACCAGCTCGGTCTCGCCCGACAGATAGTCCCGCGAGCGGAACAGGGCGCCGAGCACCGGCAGGTCGCCGGCCCCCGGGATCTTGTCGATATTCTGGCGGGTGTCCTCGCGCAGCAGGCCGGCGATCATCAGCGATCCGCCCGAGGGCAGCTCGACCGTGGTGTTGGCGCGCCGCACCGCCAGCGCCGGGATGACCAGGGCGTTGGTCGCCGTGCCGCCCAGGGTGAAGGCGCCCTGGTTGGTCAGCTCCGACACCTCGGTCGACAGCTGCAGCGAGATGCGGCCCGGCGACAGGACGATCGGCCGGAAGGCCAGCCTCACGCCGAAAGGCTTGAACTCGATCAGGATGTTGCCCTTGTCGTCCCGGCCCGTGGGCACGGGAAATTCTCCGCCGGCGAGGAAGTCGGCGCTCTCGCCGTTGACCGAGGTCAGATTGGGCTCGGCGAGGATGCGGACCAGGCCGGCCCGCTCGAACGCGCGCAGCGAGGTGGTCAGGCTGTTGCCGTTGCCGCTGTTGTCCGTATAGCCGAGTACGCCGCCGCCAAGCTGGCTGCCCGAAATGCCGAAGGTGGCGGTCTGGGCCAGCGTCAGGCCGTCGCCGACGCTGTTCAGCACGGCGTTGACGTCGATGCCCAGTTGTTTGACCGCGGTGCGCTGCACCTCGATCACCCGGGCCTTGACCATGACCTGGTCCGACCCGGCGATGGTCATCATGTTCAGCACCTTCTCGGGCGCCGAGACGAAGGCGCGCGCCACCTGGGTGGCGCGATCGGCTTCCCCGGGGCTTCCCACCGATCCGGTCAGGATGATGCTGTCGTTGACGGCTTCGGCATGGACCTGCGAGCCGGGCATGACCCGGTTCAGCGTGTCCTGCAGAGCCGAGACGCCGGCGTCGACGCGGATGCGCAGGCTCAGGATGGTGCGGCCGGCGGCGTCCAGGACGACCGCGTCGGTCTCGCCAGGCTGCAGGCCGATGATGGTGATGCGACGCGGCGAATGCAGCATGGCCTCGGCCACCACGGGATTGGGCACGATCACGTCGCGGGCGTCGCTGGGCAGGTCCACCGCCATCGACGAGCCCTTGGGCAGGTTGATCAGCTGGGGCGCCGCGCCCATGGCCACCGAGGCGCGGCTCTGCGCCATGGCGGGCGCGACCGGAGCCGCGACGCCCAGCGTCAGGACGGCGACGGCGAGGGTCAGGATGCGTTTCATTGGACCACCACCACTTCGGGCGCGCCGCCGCGATAGACGCGAACGGCCGCAGTTTGGCGCACCGCCGTGGCGACGCGCCCCGACGGGCCGCCGGTGTCGGCGTAGGAGCGGAGCACCAGGCTGAGTTCACCCTCGGACTTGGCCAGGGCCAGGGCTTCGGCGTCGCGGGGTCCGACCTCAAGGGTCGCGGTGGCCCCGACCACGGCCTGTTCGTCGTCGCCGGCGCGGGTCGACTGGTCGATGGCCAGAACCTTGATGTTCTGCATCACGGTCGCGGAGGTGAATTTGGATTTTTCGCTGTCGCTCGCGCCCACGTTGGACAGGTTGGTCTCGCGGGTCAGCAGCACATCGACCCGGTCACCGGGCAGGATAAAGCCGCCGGCGGCGGTCTCGACCGTGACCCGGATGGCCATGGCCCGCATGCCGGGGTCCAGATAGGCGGCCATGTAGCCGCTGTCGCCGGCGCGCACGATCTTGCGCGCCACGATAGGCTCCCCGGCCAGGATGGGTTCGCGCACGACCGAGCCGACATAGTCGGCCTTGGCCCCGCCGGTGGCGAGACTGGTCGCGGCGCGGGTCACGGCGGCCACGGCGCCGGCCGGCTTGTTGGCGGCCTTTTCGGGCGCCGTGGCGGGCGCGCCGGGCACGGGCACCGAGCCGTCGGTGATGAAGACCGGATTGACCTCGTCGGCGGGCCAGTCCTTCCATTCGAGGTCGCCCTCGGTCAGGCGCTGGCCGGGCTGCAGATCCTTGGCGGCGACGAGCACCTTGGCCATGGGCCGTGTCTCGACCGGCGCGGCGGCGGCGGCGGCCACCGGCTTGCCCGACGACGAGCCCATCGCCCGCACCACGAAGGCGAGGCCGACAGCCGCGACCAGGGCGACGCAGATGACGATGATACGAGCGGGCTTCATCGAAGGTCTCCGGCGCGCGGATTCGGTCCTCCGGCGCCTACCGTTAACGACCATGCCGGTCGCGGGTTAACGCGCCCCTAAGTCACGGGAGTCCGACGACGATGTGATCGAGGCGGCGGGTCAGCCGGCGATGAAGGCCGAGACGAGAGCGCTGGACGGATAGGCCATCAGGGCGCCGGCGGCGATGGCGACGCCATAGGGGATGTCGCCCTTGGGCTCCATCAACTGAACCACCCAGCCGGGCGAGGTCTGCGTCAGATAGGGCCGGGAATAGAAGCGGGCGAACAGCAGGGCCAGGCAGAAAAGGCCCCCGACCATTCCCGTCCACAGCAGGAACATGCCCGAACCGGCCAGCCCCAGCCAAAGGCAGGCGGCGGCCATCAGCTTGGCGTCGCCGCCGCCGATCCAGCGCAGGGCGAACATGCCGGCTCCGACCGCCAGGGCGGCGGCCCCCAGACCCAGATGCATGGCCACAGCCATCGGCGTCAGGCCGACCGCCAGGGCGGCCGGGAAGAAAGCCACGATCAGCGCGCCGGAAATCCAGTTCGGGATCGTCATGGACGTCAGGTCCTTGAGCCCTCCGACGATGACGAGGGCGGGCATGACGGCCAGCAGGATCAGTCTCAATGTGTCCATACGGTCGTTGAAACACCATCGCGGTTAAGGCGAGGTTTTCCCTGTCGCGAAAAACCAAGGGGCCGAAGCGTCGCCGCCCCGGCCCCTTCTTCCTGTTCGGCCGCGCCGGCTTCCTGTTCGGCCGCGCCAGAGGTCAGGCCCCGGCCGTGCCGCCCATGCCGGTGACGACTTCGTTGAATTTGGTCTTGATGGTCGTGCCGAGCGCGGTCACGGCCGAAATGATCACGACGGCGATAAGAGCGGCGATCAGGCCGTACTCGATCGCGGTGGCTCCGGACTCGTCGGCGACGAACCGTTTGGCGAACTGCATCATGACGTCTTCCTCCCTGGCTCCAGTGAAAGCCGCGCGGTCGGTCCTTCGGGTCCGGCGCTGTCCGGCTCCGCAAGGTCACGCTTGCCGCGTTAAGAGGTTGTTTGGAAATATGGTCAGCCGGCCGTTCACCGTATGGTGACGCTTGACGGCCAACTCCACGATCCGACCAACGGAAAGGGGCCGGAGCGTTTCCGCTCCGGCCCCCGCCGTGTTCAGGATGGTCTGTCGGCGCTTAGGCGCCGGCGGTGCCGCCCATGCCGGTGACGACGGCGTTGAACTTGGTCTTGATGGTCGTGCCCAGGGCCGTGACGGCCGAGATGATCACGACGGCGATGAGGGCGGCGATCAGGCCGTACTCGATGGCGGTGGCGCCCGACTCGTCGGACATGAACTTCGAAATGAACTTGGTCATGGGATCTGTTCCTTGAAAGAGAGATGAAGCGAGCTACTCAAAACGGGGGGAGCCGGTAGCCCGCTTGACCCCCAAACGCAGGATCACTTTCCCCGATATCGGTTAAGGGCGGGTCGAAAGGCGTAGTTACCGTTGCATTTACTGTAAAAACTTTTGACCGGGCCTCCGGCCCAACGGAAAGGGGCCGGAGCGTTTCCGCTCCGGCCCCCGCCGTATCCAGGAAGGACTGTCGGCGCTTAGGCGCCGGCGGTGCCGCCCATGCCGGTGACGACGGCGTTGAACTTGGTCTTGATGGTCGTGCCGAGCGCGGTCACGGCCGAGATGATCACGACGGCGATAAGGGCGGCGATCAGGCCATATTCGATGGCCGTGGCGCCAGATTCGTCCGACATGAATTTCGAAATAAACTTGGTCATCTGCTGTATTCCTTCTTCAGCGAGCAATTGTTTGACACCACCTGGGTTCACGGTTCGCCCGCTTTCCCCCTTTGACGTGCCCACCATGCGCGGTGCTGATTAAGGTCAAGTAAAATAGCCAACAGGGAGTTGCGTTATTGTATTCATACTCTGTTTACTCTGTTTCGGACCATTTCAGACTTTCTTGAGGATTGAAGGCCAGGGTGCGATCACGCTCTCGCGCGCGCCCGTTCACTGGAAGTCGTCGCCATGTCCCGTCTCGCCTCCCCGGCCCTCCGCCTGGCCGCCGTCCTCGGCGGCGCCGTCCTTCTGGGGACGCCCGCGGCGGTCCTGGCTCAATCGGCCTCGATGAATGTACAGATCGACGAGGCGGCCCGGGTGCAATTGCGCGGTCCGGCCGGCTCGGTCATCGTCGGCAATCCGGCGATCGCGGACGTCACAGTCGTCGACGCCAACACCCTCTACATCACCGGCAAGGGTTATGGCGTGACCGAGGTGGTCGCCGTCGACCCGATCGGCCGCACCGTCTTCCAGAGCCAGATCGTCGTCACAGACGGCGCGGGCCCGGGCCGCGTGCGCGTCTGGCGCGGCGGCCAGGCCACCGAGATGGCCTGCGGCGCCTCCTGTTCGCCGTCGGTGCGGGGGACCAGCGGATCCGCCCCCGCCACCCCCACGCCGTAGGCCCCCGCATGGCCTGGTCCTCGCCCCGTCCGCGCATCGCGCGTCCGCGTCGCGGATTCTGGCGCGCCCGCGAAGGGTCGGTCGCCGTCGAATTCGGCATGGTGGCCCTGCCGTTCTGCCTGATGATGTTCGCTGTGCTCGAGCTCGGCATGGTCTTCGTCATCGACTCCGTGCTCGAGAACGCCACGATCGAGACCGGCCGGCTGGTCCGCACCGGCCGCGCGAGCGCCCAGGGCATGACCGCGACGACCTTCAAATCCACGCTGTGCGGCAAGATGAGCATCTTCGCCGCCGACTGCGCCAGTCGGGCGACCATCGACGTCCGCGTCATCCCCGTGTTCGCCACCACCCCGCCCGATCCGATGGCCGGGGGCGTCTGGAGCGCTGCGGGCCTGACCTACGCCAACGGCAATCCGGGCGATATCGTGCTGGTGCGCGTCTGGTACAAACAGCCCCTGCTGACCACCTTCCTGGCCCAGGGCCTGTCGCGGCTGAACGACGGCTCGACCATGCTGACCGCCACCACCGCCTTCCGGAACGAACCGGCATGATGTTCCGGGGCCTGTTTCGCCGTCTGATCCATGACCGTCGCGGCGTCTCGGCGGTGGAGTTCGCCCTGATCGCACCCGTGCTGATCGCCTTCTATTTCGGCCTCGCCGAATTCTGCCAGGGCTATATGGCCCAGAAGCGGATGGGGCATTCCACGGCCATGGTCGCCGACCTGGTGGCCCAGAAGGAAACCCTGACCGCGGCCCAGATCGACGACATCTTCAGCGTCGGCGGCCTGATCATGAAGCCCTATTCGGCGACCCCGCTGAAACAGCGGGTGTCGAGCGTCACGCGCAACACCAGCGGCGTGGCCAAGGTCGACTGGAGCCGGGCCTCCGGCATGACCGCCCTGACGGTCGACGCCACCGTCACCGTTCCCGCCGGCCTGATCGCCAACGGCGAAAGCGTCATCATGACCGAGGCGACCTACGACTATGACTCGCCCGTCGACTATCTCATGCCGGCCATCACCCGCTTCAGCCACGTCTATTACATGCGCCCGCGCACGGTCGACAAAACCCTTTGCACCGGCTGCTGATCAGCCCGTCAGGGCTTCGCGCAAGGCCCGGATCTTGGCCCCGGTTTCGGCCAGCTCGGCCGCCGGATCGCTGTCGGCGACGATGCCGGCCCCGGCCAGGGTGCGGAACCGCCACCCGTCGCCGCTTCGCGTGAAGCCGGCGGTCCGGATCAGCACCGAGGCCGTCATCCGCCGCGCGTCGTCGATCAGGAACAGGCTGCCGCACCACGGTCCCCGCGGCGGCTCATGCCCGGCGATCACCTTCATCGCCTGATGCTTGGGCGCGCCGGTGATCGAGCCGGGCGGGAAGGTGGCCTCCAGCAGGTCCGCCGGGCCCACGCCGGGCCGCGCCGTGGCGGTTACGGTCGAAACCAGGTGATGCACCGTCGGCAGGGTCTCGATCTCGAACAGTCGTTCGACCGCGACCGAGCCGGGCCGGGCGACGCGCGACAGGTCGTTGCGCATCAGGTCGACGATCATCAGGTTCTCGGCCCGGTCCTTGGCGCTGGCCCTCAGCTCGGCGGCCAGGGCCGCGTCGACCGTCGGGTCGGCGGCGCGCGGCCGGGTGCCCTTGATCGGCCGGGTCTCGATGCGGCCGTCGGCGGGGTCGAACGTCAGGAACAGCTCGGGGGAATTGGACACGATCGCCCGATCGCCCAGCCGCCACGCCGCGCCATAGGCCGAGGCCCGGCCGGCCAGCCGCGCCAGCACGTCGAACGGGCCGGCGCCGGGCGCGAGCGCGCCCGACCAGGCCCGGGCGATATTGGCCTGGAACAGCTCGCCCGCCGCGATGCGCGCCACCACATCGGCCACCGCCGCCTCATAGTCCGCGCCCGGCGCCTCGGCCTCCAAGCGCGCGGCGGGCGGCGCGGGCGTCTCCCTGTCGACCGCTTCGTCCAGCCAGACCTCGGCCCGGTCCGCGGCGGCGACGGCCGTGTCCCGATCCGCGCCCCGCCCGATCGCCGTGACCTCGCGCCGTTCGTGGTCGAAGCCCAGCATGGCCGGATAGCGGGCCAGCATCAGGTCCGGCCATACGCCCTCCCGCTCGCCCGTGGCCGTGCGCGCCCCGGCGTCATAGGCGATCAGGCCGACCATCCCGGTGGCGAAGGCCGGGTCTCTCAGGGCCGCCAGCAG
>JBBRFV010000052.1:0-10372 GCA_038241335.1 Caulobacterales bacterium
GCCGAGCTATTGGTCCGGGTGCTGGGCGAGCCGCAGATCGGCGTCACCCGCGGCGAACCGAATCCTTCCCTGGACGGCATAGAAGCCGGCCGCTGGCTGCGCGACAACTTCATTCCGGCCGGGCAGCGGGCGCTTCTCTTCGACGTCGATGGCAAGCAGTTGCTGGCCGACAGCTATGCGGTGACCGAGCGCATTCCCGGCCAACCCCTGCCCCCGGCCCGGCCGGCGGGCACAGCCTCCGAGCGCAAGAGCCCCGCCTCGGTTCAGCGCGACGAAGCCAAGCTTGAGCGGGCTCGCGCGGCCTTGGCCGCTGAGGTTGAAAAGGCCTTGCGGGGGCAGCCCCAGGCGGGCCTGCGCCTGTCGGAGAGCGGGGACCGGGTGGTTTCGGTGTCGATCCCCGTGCGTCACGTCGAACAGGTCTTGGGCGTGCTGACGCTGGAGGCCGGAGACGTCGACAAGATCCTGAGCGCGCAGCGGTGGGCGCTGATGCCCTTCGCACTGGTCGCGCTGGCGGTGAACCTGCTGGGATCGCTGCTGCTGCACCTGTTCGTTGCGAGACCGGTGATGCGGCTTTCGGAGGCGGCGGACGAGGTCCGGCTGCAGCGGGCGCGGGCTATTTCCCTGCCCGACCTGGAGGACCGCAAGGACGAGATCGGCGATCTGGCCCGCTCGCTGGAAACCATGACCGAGACCCTGTCGGCGCGGATGGACGCCATTGAGGGCTTCGCCGCCGACGTGTCGCACGAGATCAAAAACCCCCTGACCTCGATCCGCTCGGCGCTGGAGACCCTGCCCCTGGTCAAGACCGAGGCGCAGCGCGAAAAGCTGACGGATCTGCTGCAGCAGGACGTGCGGCGGCTGGACCGGCTGATTACCGACATCTCCAACGCCTCGCGGCTGGACGCCGAACTGTCGCGCGACCGGCCGCGCACGGTGGACATGACCACCCTCCTGGCCGAAATCATCGGCGTTTATGAAGCCGGTCTGAAGCCGGGCGAGCCGCACGTCACCCTGACGATCCCTGCGGGCGACCACACCCTGGTCGTCGGCCGCGACGGGCCGCTGGGACAGGTGTTCCGCAATCTGATCGACAACGCCCGCTCGTTCAGCCCACCGGGCGGATCGGTGCGGATCGCGCTCAGGCGCGACGACATCGACGCCCTGGCGGTCCATGTCCAGATCGACGACGACGGGCCCGGCATCCCGGCCGAGAACCTGGAGACGGTGTTCCAGCGCTTCTACACCTCGCGGCCGCGCGGGGCGGTGTTCGGCTCGAATTCGGGACTCGGCCTGTCGATCGTGCGCCAGATCATCGAGGCGCACGGCGGTACGGTGAAGGCCAGCAACCGGACGGGGCCGGCCGGGGCCGTGCTCGGGGCCCGGTTCGAGGTCGCCCTGCCGGCCGCGCCGACGGCCGGGCGACGGGCGTGAACCAGCCCGTGCACGGCACCGCAGTGGCCCGTTTCACGCCCATGGGCTGGCGCGGGGTGCTGATCACCGGGCCGTCCGGGGCGGGCAAGAGCGATCTGGCGCTGCGCCTGACGGGGCGAGGCTGGCGGCTGGTGGCCGACGACTATGTGTATGTCTTCGCTTCAGGCGGAGATCTGCACGCGGCCGCGCCCGACGCCCTCACGGGCCGAGTGGAGGCGCGCGGTGTGGGCGTCGTGGCGGCCTGCGTTTCGGGCGTGGTCCCGCTGGTGCTGGAGATCGCCCTGACGACCGGGCCGGTGGAGCGGCTGCCAGACGCCGACTCGGGGACTTTCGACGGCGTCGTCCTGCCCCGACTGCGGCTCAACCCGTTCGAGGCTTCGGCGGTCGAAAAGGTCGCGGCCGCGTTGTCGGCGCTTTAACCGGGCGCGGAGTTGAGCTATCTCGCGCGGCTTGCGGTCAGCTCAAGCGCGGCCGGGACGCGGGGCGCGAGACTTTGGTGAAGCCTTCATGATCGGGCTGGTGATCGTCACCCACGGGGGACTGGCCTCGGAATTCCTGTCGGCCATGGAGCACGTCGTGGGGCCCCAGCGCGGGGTCGCGGCCATCTGCATCGGACCCGAAGACGACATGGAGCGCCGTCGGCGCGACATCGTCGACGCCGCGCGCGCCGTCGACGACGGCGACGGCGTCATCCTGTTGACCGACATGTTCGGCGGCACGCCCTCCAACCTGGCCATTTCGGTGATGGAGGAAACCCATGCCGAGGTGATCGCCGGGCTGAACCTGCCGATGCTGATCAAGCTCGCCAGCGTGCGCGGCCGCGAGCCGCTGGAAACCTGCGTGGCCCACGCCCAGGACGCCGGCCGCAAATACATCTCGGTCGCCAGCTGGGTGCTCCAGGGCGAGAAATGAGCGCCGACCCCCCCCTCGTCAGGGCGACCGCCAATATCTGCAACACCCGCGGCCTGCACGCCCGCGCCAGCGCCAAATTCGTCAAGCTGGCCTCGACCTTCGAGGCCGATATCCACGTCACCCGCGACGGGGTGACCGTCAACGCCCTGTCGATCATGGGCCTGCTGATGCTGGGGGCCGGCAATGGCTGCAGCGTCGAGATCGTCGCCGCGGGCGCGCAGGCGGACGAGGCCGTGGCGGCCCTGACCGACCTGATCGAGCGGAAGTTCGACGAGGGCGAGTAGCCTCGTCCGTCAGCCGCGCTTGCGGTCCAGCAACGCCGCAGCCGCCTCGGGGCTCTCCGCGATCAGGTGGCGGCGGTGTTTGAACTGGTGGTCCATGACCTGGGCCCAGAGGCGCAGGTTGGAATCGCGGGTGACGAACACCGTCCAGGTCGGGACCGCGGAAACGGCGTCGAAGGCGGCGGCGATTGGGACGATATCGTCGCTGGACGAGTCCTCGATCGGCTCGCGCAGATCATTGATCCAATCCCAGTCGGCGATCTCGGGACGATCCGCCAGCGCCTGGATGACGAGGTCCGTCAGCCGGGGACCGCGCATACCTGCGCCGGGCGTCAGCAAGACGCGGCGCTCGGCGTCGAGGAACCGGATATTGAAGTCCACAGGAGTCCTCGCTGGGCGGCTGGCGGAACAGCCTGGCCGATTCGAACGTGGTGGTGTTCCGCCGACCCTGCAAGGCAGGATGGTGGAGCCGAGGGGAGTCGAACCCCTGACCTCGTCATTGCGAACGACGCGCTCTACCAACTGAGCTACGGCCCCCCGTCCCGACGGATCCGTCGGGTGCAGGCGAGCGGGCGAGATACGGGCGGGGGGCGGGACTGTCAACGGGGTTGAGCGCAACCTTGGACAGTGGAGCCGGGCGGGCTAGAAGCGCAGAGGTTTCCAACGGAGCGCCGATTCATGGGTTACGCCATCGTCTGGCTGGTCAACACGGTCCTGTCGCTGATGACATGGGCGATCATCCTGTCGGCCATCCTCAGCTGGCTGTTCGCCTTCGACATCATCAACCACCGCAACCGGTTCGTGAACCAGTTCGCCATGTTCATGGACGCCGTGTCAGCGCCGATCCTGGCCCCGTTCCGCCGGGTCATCCCTCCGTTGGGAGGATTGGACATCTCGCCGGTGGTGGCGATCCTGGCGCTGCAGTTCCTGGGCATCCTGTTCAACCGGATGAGCGCGCCCTTCCTGATCCAGATGCTGGGCTAGGCATGGTCGGAGGAATCACCGGGGGCGTGACCGGCGAGCGACAGCATGCGGACGGCGCGGCGACGCGGCCGCATCCGGCCTTGCGCCGTCCGGCCGGGGTTCTAATGTGCCGCTCCGACCGGGCCGGACGCCCGCAATCCAGCCGGACTTCATGACCACGATCCGATCAGTCGCCATCGTTGGCGCGGGCCAGATGGGCGCCGGCATAGCCCAGGCGGTCGCGGCGGGCGGCTATGAGGTGAGCCTGTTCGACGCCTCGGCCGGGCGTGTGCCGGAAGCCCAGGGAGCCATCGCGGCCAGTCTGGCGCGGCAGGTGGCGCGCGGCCTGACGACCCAGCCCGACGCCGACGCCACCCTGGCCCGGATCCGACCGGCGGCCTCCCTGGCCGAAGCGGCGAAGGCCGATCTTGTCATCGAGGCGGCGGTCGAGAATGAGGCGGTCAAGAAGGCCATCCTCGCCGACCTGATCCCCCATCTGGGCGAGCGGACCCTGCTGGCGTCCAACACCTCGTCGATCTCGATCACCCGGCTGGCGTCGTCGACCGACCGGCCGGAGCGGTTCATCGGCCTGCATTTCATGAAGCCGGCCCCGGTGATGAAGCTGGTGGAGATCATCCGCGGCATCGCCACCTCGGCCGATACCTACGACGCCGCGGTGGCCTTCGCGGAGTCGCTGGGCAAGACCACGACCAATTCCGAGGACTTCCCCGCCTTCATCGTCAACCGCATCCTGGTGCCGATGATCAACGAGGCGATCTATGTCCTGTACGAGGGCGTCGGCAACGTCGCCTCGATCGACAAGGCGCTGAAGCTGGGCGCCAACCATCCGATGGGGCCGCTGGAATTGGCGGACTTCATGGGGCTGGACGTCGTTCTGGCCATCATGAACGTGCTCTACGACGGGCTGGCGGACAGCAAATACCGGCCCTGCCCGCTGCTGGTGAAATACGTCGAGGCGGGCTGGCTGGGGCGCAAGTCCGGGCGTGGCTTTTACGACTATTCCGGCGACGTTCCGGTCCCGACGCGATGAGAATGAAGCTCGACGATCCGGCCAGTTTTCCCGGCCAGCAGCGGATCGCGCCGCGGCGCGACCCGAAACGGCGCGCCCTGGCGATGGTCGCAGGGGCCCTGTGGCCTCCGCTGATCCTGACCTTCCTCATCTGGCCGCCGCAGAACTGGCTGCCCGGACTGGAGATGGACTGGCGGCTGGAGGTCCTGCTGCTGGGTCTGATCGCCACCCCGGTCGGCATGTGGTTGCTCGACAAGGAGCGCCGGCGCAGCGGCCGGCCGGCGACGCGGCTGGGCGTGGTCTGGCGTTTCATGTTCTTCGGCGGCCTGCTGGCGGCGAGCCTGGGCGCGATCGTGGCCATCGGCCTGTCGGTGCTGCAGTGGTTTAACGCCAGCAGCCCGGGCGAGGCCGCTGGCGGGACCGAGACCACCCTGCTGCTGTTCGGCGTCGGCGGCATGCCGCTGGCCGTGCTGGTCGGCGTGTCCTACGCCCTGTGGGCCGGGGTCTGCGTCGCCTTCATCGCCTGGCAGCCGCAACCCGAGATCCGCGACCGGCTGGGCGTGATGGGTGAGCGCAGCGAGGGCTGACCCTCAGCGTCCACGCGAGTTGCCGCGCGGCGGCCCGTGGCTTAAGCGGGCGGCATGACCGACGAGACCTCTGCCCGCCCTGAAGCCCTCCGACCCGAGGCGAGAAGCCCGCGCGGATTCGCCGACCGCCGCGGCCGCGACCTGATCGCCGAGCGCCGCCTGGTGCGACGGGTGTCCGAGGTCTATGAGCGCTGGGGCTTCGAGCCGCTGGAGACCGGCGCGTTCGAATACGCCGACGCCCTCGGAAAATTCCTGCCCGACGCCGACCGTCCGAACGAAGGCGTGTTCGCCCTGCAGGACGATGACGAGCAGTGGATGGCGCTGCGCTACGACCTGACCGCGCCGCTGGCCCGGTTCGCCGCCCAGTCATGGGAGACCCTGCCCAAGCCGTTCCGGCGCTACGCCTTCGGGCCGGTCTGGCGCAACGAGAAGCCCGGCCCGGGGCGGTTCCGCGAATTCGTCCAGTGCGACGCCGACACGGTCGGCTCGGACCGGCCAGAGGCCGACGCCGAAATCATCGCCATGGCCTGCGAGGGCCTTTTGGCCGCGGGACTGGCGCCCGACCAGGCCGTGGTGCGGGTGTCGAACCGCAAGCTGTTCGACGGCCTGTTCGCCGCCGGCGGGGTCGAGGACGCGGGCCAGAAGCTGACGGCGCTGCGCGCCATCGACAAGTTCGACCGGCTGGGCTGGGGGGGCGTGGCCGCCCTGCTGGGCGAGGGCCGGCTGGACGAGAGCGGCGACTACACCAAGGGGGCGAAGCTGCCCTCGGGCGTGATCGCCACGGTCGAGGGCTTCCTCGCCTCGGTGGGCGCCGAAGGCCTGACGCGGGCGCAGACGCTGGAGGCGGTGGCCCGGGTCGGCGGCCTGGGCGAGATCGGCGAGGGCGCGCTGAACGAACTGGCGGCGATCGACCGGGCGCTGAACGCCATGAAGGTCGGGCAGGCGGCTGTGCGCTTCGACCCGACCATCGTGCGCGGGCTGGAGTATTATACCGGGGCGGTGTTCGAGGCCGAACTGCTGCTGGACACCGTCGACGACAAGGGCCGGGCGGTGCGCTTCGGCTCGATCGGCGGCGGCGGTCGCTACGACGATCTGGTGGCGCGCTTCACCGGCGAGCAGCTGCCGGCGACGGGCTTCTCGTTCGGGGTGTCGCGGCTGGCTTCGGCGCTGAAGGCGGCGGGACGCGGCGACGCCGACGCGGTGCGCGGGCCCGTGGTGGTGATCGTCTTCTCCGAGGACGACATGCAGGCCTATCTCGACGCCGTGTCCGAGCTGCGCAACGGCGGGATTGCGGCGGAACTCTACCTCGGCCGGGCGGGCATGAAAGCGCAGATGAAATACGCCGACCGGCGCGGCGCCCCCGCAGCGGTGATCCTGGGCGGCGACGAGATCGCGGCCGGCCAGGTGACGATAAAGGATCTGGACGCGGGTCGCGCGGCGGCCTCCGGCATCAGCGACAACGAAGCGTGGAAATCGGCGCGTCCGGGACAGCAGACCGTCGCCCGCGACACCCTTCTGGCCGTCGTCCGGGGCATCGTCGGCGGCTGACCACGGCGGCGTTGGTTATCGGCGTTAAGTCAGGAAAATCAGCCGTTTCGAACGCCGTTTCCTTGACTTGTGAACAGGCTTGTCGTCATTCTGTCGTCACTCGGGGAACGCCGCGTTTCGGCGCGGATGATCCTCGGAGGCGTTTCGGGGAGGAAACGTCCGCTCCGCAGAGAGCGAAAGAAGCCCGCCGCGATGTATCCCCCGCGGCGGGCTTTTTGCTGTCCGGAACCGCCGGGCCTGCCTAGAATTTCTTCCGCGCCCGATCTGCGGCGTCGAGCAGGCGGATCGCAGACACCTCGGCCGCGTGGGCCGTCAGGGTCATGGCGGCGGATGGCGGATCCTTGACCACCACCCGGCCGTCCACGGCCTCAGGCGTCAGGGGGTCGGTGATCAGGGTCTCGGGTTCGGGTTTTCGATCGACCATGGAGCCGAAACACCGATCGCGACCGGCTGTTCCCGGGCCCGATGACGCGCCGAACATGAAAAGGGCCGGAGCGTCGCCGCTCCGGCCCTTTCCCTTTCGGGCGATCACCCGTCCTACCAGATGTGAACCCGGTCGGCCGGAGCCAGATAGTATTGCGAGGTCGGCGAGATGCCGAAGGCGTCATACCAGGCGTCGGAGTTGCGCAGCGGGCCGATGACGCGGAACTCGGCGGGCGAGTGCGGATCGGTCTGGACCTGCTGCTTCAGGGCGTCGTCGCGGTATTTGGACTGCCACACCTGGGCCCAGCCGTAGAAGAAGCGCTGGTCGCCGCTGACGCCGTCCAGCACCGGAGCCGGCTGGCCGTTCAGCGACAGGTGATAGGCCTCCAGGCCCACGGCCACGCCAGAGGCGTCGCCGATGTTCTCGCCCATCGTCAGGCCTCCCTGAACGTGGAAGCCGGGCAGCGGCTCGAAGGCGTCGTACTGCTGGCCGAGCCGGGTGGTCAGGGCCTCGAAATTCGTCTTGTCGGCCGGGGTCCACCAGTTGCGCAGCACGCCGTCGCCGTCGGACTTGGAGCCCTGGTCGTCAAAGCCGTGGCCGATCTCGTGGCCGATGACGCCGCCGATGCCGCCGTAGTTGACAGCCGGGTCGGCGTTCGGATCGAAGAACGGCGGCTGCAGGATGGCGGCCGGGAAGACGATCTCGTTGTTGGTCGAGTTGTAATAGGCGTTCACCGTCTGCGGGGTCATGCCCCACTCGTCTTTGTCGACGGGCTGATTCAGGCGGTTCAGCTGGTAGTTCCACTGGAATTGGCCGGCGCGACGCGCGTTGCCGAACAGGTCGTCCGGGCGGACCTCAAGGGCGGAATAGTCGCGCCACTTGTTCGGGTAGCCGATCTTGACGGTGATCTTGTCCAGCTTCTCGAGCGCGGCGGCCTTGGTCTCGTCGCCCATCCAGCTGAGGCCGCGAATGCGGTTGCCCAGGGCGGTGCGCAGGTTGGCGACCAGTTGCTCCATCTGGGCCTTGGACGAGGCGGGGAAATAGTCCGCGACGTACAGGCGGCCGACGGCCTCGCCCAGGGTGCCTTCAGCGAAGCTGATGCCACGCTTGTCGCGCGAGCGCTGCTCGGGCTGGCCGGACAGGTCGCGCGAGCGGAACTCCCACTGGGCGTCCGCGAAGCGGCGCGACAGGCGCGACGCGGCTTCATCGACGGTATGGAAAGCCTGCCAGGCCTGAAGCGTGGCGATCGGGGCCGCGGCGAAGATTGCGGCTTCCTTGGGCAGGGCGGTGTCCTGGCGCACTATCAGGCGGTCGACCCCGCCCAGCTTCATGGCGTCCAGATAGCCCTGCCAGTCAAAGCCCGGCGCGTCAGAGACCAGACGGGCGATGGTGTATTCGTTGTAGGTCCGGTCACGGTTCCGGTTCTCGATCGGGGTCCAGTGAGCCTGGGCGATCTCGGTTTCCATGGCCACGATGGCGGCGGCGTTCTCGGTCGGGTTCTCCCAGCCGACCATTTCGAGCATCCGGGCGACGTAGGCCTGGTATTTCTCTTTCTTGTCCGCGTTGCGCGCTTCCAGATAGTAGTCGCGATTGGGCAGGCCGATGCCGCCCTGGCCGGTGGTGACCACATACTGGTTCGGGTGTTTCGAGTCGGTCGAGATGCCGGTGCCGAAGAAGGAGGCGCCGAGGTCGCCCTGGGTGGAGCCCATGTAGACGGCGATCTTCTCGCGGGTGTCGGCGGCGCGGATGGCGGCCAGGTAGGGCTGTAGCGGGGCGGCGTCGAGTTGTTCGATGCGGGCCTCGTCCATGTAGGAGCGGTACAGGTCGGCGACCTTCTGCTCATCCGAGCCGGCGGTCAGGTCGGTGCGCGCCGCCAGGCTGCCGATCAGGGCCTTCATGCGGTTATCCGACAGTTCGCGCAGCAGGGCGAACGAGCCGTAGGAGGTGCGGTCCGAGGGAATCTCGAGGTGCGTCAGGGCTGTGCCGTTGGCGAACTGGAAGAAGTTGTCGCCCGGGTTCACCGACTTGTCGCGGCCAGCCAGGTCAAAGCCCCAGGTTCCATAGCGGGGCGCTTCGATGCCCTGGAAGCCGGAAGCGCCGACGACGGGGGCCTGGAACAGTTCGAGCACGTCGCAGGTCTCGTCGAGGCAGTGTTCGCCCGCGAACGGATTGTCCTGCGCCATGGCGGCGCCTGCGGGCAGGAGCAGAGCGCCGAGCGCGGCGCCGATAAGCAGCTTCTTCATGGAATTTTTTCCCGACTTCACTTCGCCTTGCGGAAGGGTCGGGGCGGACCCTACGCCGGGTTCCCGCCTTGTAATCTGAATTTTTTGTCATCTGACGACGGAGGCCGTTCTCCTGCCCGTTTCAGCCTGTAGGCTGACCCTGATGGAGAAGAAATGACGGGTCACGGCGGCGGCGGCGAATACAAGGACCTTGTCCTGTTTCTGGCGGCCGCGGGGGTTGTGGTCCCCTTGTTCAATCGATTCAGGATCAGTCCTGTTCTGGGCTTTCTGGCGGCGGGCGTGCTGTTGGGGCCGCATGGTCTCGGCCGGCTGGCCGATACCGTTCCGGCTCTATCCTGGCTGACGGTGTCCGACGCGGGCCAACTTCGATCCCTTTCGGAACTGGGCGTCGCCTTCCTGATGTTCATGATCGGTCTGGAGCTGTCGTGGGAGCGGCTCAAGGCCATGCGCCGGATGGTGTTCGGCCTCGGCATGACGCAGGTGGTCGGCTGTTCCGTCGTCCTGGCCGGAGTTTTTCTGGTGATGGGCCAGACGCCGGCTTCGGCCGCCGTGCTGGGGATGGGGCTGGCCCTGTCGTCAACGGCGGTGGTCATGCCGGTGATGGCGGAGCGCGGCCGGCTGAAGGGCGCTGCCGGGCGGACGGTGTTCCCGATCCTCCTGGCCCAGGATCTGGCTGTCGCGCCGATCCTGATCACCGTCACGGTGATGTCGACCCTGGCCCAGGCCGGCGGCTCGCCCGATTCCGACACCCTTCGCAGCGCCCTGCTGACGCTGATCCCTGCGGCGGCGGGCCTCGCGGTCCTGATCGCGGTCGGCCGGCTGGTGCTGCGGCCGATGTTCCGCTCGGTGGCTCGCGCCAGGGCGAAAGGCCAGGGCAATGAGATGTTCGTCGCCGCCTGTCTGCTTGTGGTCGTCGCCGCTGGTCTGGGGGCCCAGGCGGCGGGATTGTCGAT